>JBBRRL010000034.1:0-10233 GCA_038200775.1 Nitrospirales bacterium | reverse complement strand
GGTCCACCAGAAGCGACGCCTGACAGCCCTTTGCTCAGGACTATTTCTTACTTCACCAATAAACGCTCGCCTACATGGATCTGGTTGTCGGTGAGGCCGTTCAGTTCTTGGAGTTTTTTGACGCTTGTCCTATAGCGCTTGGAAATATTGAACAGCGTGTCACCTCGCCTGACTACATAATGGGTGCCGCCGCCCTTATCCTCATGCAATCCCGAAGAGTCCCTGTCATCGAGACTGCTCCCGAAGCTTTCAGGTTGGATCTCTCCGAGTCGGTCCGGAGGCTCGGTCGGCGCCGGTGACACTCCAGGCCGCCGGGACTTTCCGCCGGCACGGCGGGTCTGTGCATCTTCTTGCAGTCGCCCCACCTCTTCCAATGAGCGCACGACCTGTGACCTTGCGTCCTTGAGCTGGTCCGCTATCTGCTTGTTCTGTGCCTCTAGATCGCTCGTCTGGCTTTTCAGTCGCGCCACCTCGGAGCTCAGGTCCGAGCTTCTCTTCTCTTCGTCGGCAAGCAATCGCTGCAAGTTGGTCGTTCGATTGACCTGCTGAGTATAACTTTCCTTCGTGACACAGCCGGTCAGGCTCAGAATCACTCCCAGGATCATCAACAACCCTGAGTGTGTCCAGTGCGGTGTGACGCCGTGATCGGTCATCAGATCCCTCCTTATTGTTTTTTCTGGAAGATGCTGGCATCGCACGAGATATACTTGATTTGCCGCATCGGTACAATAATTACCTCTTTGGCGGTGTCAATCTCAAGGATTTCCATGTCATCGCTGATGGTATGGCGAATGACATTGTTGTAGAGTAATTCTTCCTTGTCGGTCAGGACGACGCGAACCCAATATTCCATGGTCCTCTTTTAGACCGGGACCGGCACCCGCTCGAATTCCTTTGACGCCGGATTACGGACATAGTCGTGAATGTAACTGCTCAAATAGCCGTGCTCCCAGAGTTTCGTATCGGCGACCTTGGTGTTGACCTTTCCCAGGATCTTTACCTTGACCTTACCCTGCTCTTTGAATTCTTCCAGACTCATGCCGCTGATGTCGCAGTCGTTCCCCCGGGGGCTTTCGATGATACATTTCGGCAGGTAGATAAACTTCTCACCATTTAGCCGCTGGAGGATGTCCTGAAACGTCAACAAAATGGTGCAGTCAGAGTCCCCGCCAAGCGTGGTGTTCGGCACATACAGGAAGCGCGCGCGGTTCTTCCGGTACATCGACAGGATTTTATAGACGCTCTTCGCCATCACGACGGTGTCGCTCCTGTCGAGGTCCAGATGGTCGAAGAGGGACATGATTTTGTAGCGGTTAAGAAACGCCGTGATGTACGGTTCCGTATGGATGGTGGTTGGGTTGGGAAGCCCCGTTTCGTACACCCGCACCGCCTCCTGCGGAAGAGCCTCTTTCCCTTGACGGCACATCTTGACCGTTGTCTCGTCCATGCCCTTTAACGGCGTGAGGCAACCCATCCACAGAATAACGTTCGAATTGAGACCGGAGATCGTGCGCGCGTCCTCAGACATCGTGGCGGCATCAAAAGAGTAGAAGTTTGCGGATGTCACCGCGGGGCCGTCCAGCACTTTGAGAACATGGGAAATGGAGGGCGCATGCGGCATGAGAGCCTTCCGATACTCTTTATGCAGCGTGATGACCGAGAGCTCAAAATTAATGCGGTTAGGATATGAGACCGCCAATTGATGGATCTTCGGGACATGGACATAGCCCACCGTAAAGATCGTGACCGCTTTGTCGGTATATCGCAGGAAGTCCTCCAGCCATTCCATGGCCTTCGGATGCAGGAACAGATCCGTCCATTCCATATACTCATTGCCGCCCCACACCCAGTTCTCATTCGGGCGCGTGGGCTTTTTGCTGATGTAGTCGAGGATGTAGTTCCATTCCTCCTGGGTGGTCCGGCCCGGTTCCTCGGTTCGCCGGTAGCTGTGGTCGATCTCGTAGCAGAAGGTGCACTTCACCGGACAGGTCTTGCCGATGCTGATCGGGATTTTACGCTTGTCCATCTCCTTACGAAGGACCGCGTGAGTATCCAGGGCGTGAGGGTACGTCAGCCGGGCGTCAGTTGGAATGACGGGAAGTTCCGTGGGCATGGTCGCTTACTTTACCTGAGCCCCCAGAGCGCCTGCAAGCCTCAGCGAAAGAGACCGGTCTAGAGGGCATCCCGACCTCTTTGCAGCAGCCGACCGATTGCTCCCGCCGCGGTCACCCGGACGGCAATATCCGCATCGTCCAGAATCGGTTTCAATACGGCGAGGTGTTGTTTCGTACCGACATGGCCAAGAGCCCGAATCGCCACAATACGGGGGCGAGGGGTAGCATCGCGTACAAGTTCAAGAAGAAACGGAAGCGCCGCCGGGCTCTGGAGCTGCCCAAGAGCCTTCGCAAGCGCCGACCGAACGCCGGGATCGGTGGACTGCATGACGGCGCGCAGCACCGGTTCTGCGGCGGAGGGCCGATACGGAAGCAGTGCCACGGCTGCTTCTGACCGGACCGTCTCACTAGTTTCACCGAGCAATGGCTCAATCAGTTGCGCGGTCTGCGAACCCTGCAATGCTGAGAGGCACACGGCCGCCACTCCACGCACGAGGGGCACCCCATCTCTGAGCATTCCAGTGATCGGCGCAACAGCCTTCATCTCTTTTCGCTCGGCAAGGATGCCGGCGGCGGTAGCCCGCACCACGGGCTGTAGGTCCGAAAGCGCAGACAGAAGAGGACCGACGACCCGCTCGTCTTTCAAGTGGCCGAGCATATGGAGCACCGCCGCACGTTCCTCAGGCTTGGGGTTTTTCAGGGCCCCGAGCGCCCCGTTCAACGCGTCCTTGCGACCGAGCGTGACGAGAGCGATTGCGGCCGCCGCTCTGACCCGCGGCTGCTCATCCTCCAATGCCCCTTCAATGTCCGGTATGACTTTGCGATCACCGGATTCGGCGAGTGCGCGAAGCACCGCAGCCCGTACCAAAGCGGCCGGATCGTTCACAAGCTTTCGTAGTCTTAGTGAACGGGTGGCGTGTTTGTGCAGCCCTATGGCTTCCACTGCCAGAGCTCGCACCAGACCTGATTCATCAGCGAGCGCCTCTTGCAGAAACGGGAGCGTATCGGCGCCCCCCATCTCCTTCAGAGCGGTGACCGCCGCCCCCCGGATCTGCTCGCGCATGTCACCCATGTAGCTTCCAATCACGCCGACGCAGAGCTCCCGCAGAACCTTCTCGTCTTCTGTGGGGCTTCGGTCCGCCAATTGGTGATAGTCGGAGAGGGCTTTATCTGAAAGCCGCAGTTTCAGAAAGACTTTAAGGCGTAACTCCAACGCGCCGGAGGGAGCGTTCTGAGCGGTGATCAGGAGGTCCAGCAGCTTGAGCGCCTCAGTATATTTTCCACTGGCGTATGCCGAGCGTGCGTCGGAGAGAGCATCTGCCAGGACATCCGACAGCGGCAACGCCGTCAAGAACAGCGCAACCGCCAAAGCAAAACCAAAGGGGAATCTCATGGGCATCTCGTATTTCACGCATACCATGTGCTTTCCGATCACTTCAAGCGTCTTGACACCTTGGGCCACGCATGCGTAAATCTTATTCATGCGAATATTAAGATCGCTTGTCCTCATCGTCTCCATGAGCTTGCTGTCAGGCGCACTCGCTCTCGCGGGCGATCTCACGGGGACAGGCAAGGACGGCGCATCCATGGTCCTAATCCCTGCGGGCGAATTTTTGATGGGCACATCCATCAGCAATCGCGACGGCGGACGCGATGAATATCCTCAACGACCGATCTTTCTCAATGCGTTTTATATCGACGTATACGAGGTCACGAACGGCCGCTATCTTGATTTCATCATGGCCACCAAACACCGCTTACCTGAAAACCCGCGGGATAAGAAACTCACCTTGTGGAAGGAATCGACCGTCCCGGACATCTTCAAAGATCACCCGGTGGTGAATGTGGACTGGCAAGATGCGGCGGCATACTGCGCCTGGGCGAGCAAGCGGCTACCGACGGAAGCGGAATGGGAGCGCGCCGCGCGGGGCACAAGCGGAAGGCGCTTTCCCTGGGGTGATGTCGAGCCGACACGCGTCATGGCGAACTACCTCAACCAATGGCGGGACGGCGCGGCCTTGGAACCGGTCGGCGCCCATCCGCAAGGCGCGAGTGCCGAAGGCGTGCAGGACCTCGAGGGAAATGTATGGGAATGGGTGGCTGACTGGTATGACCCGCACTATTACGAGAATGGACCGGCTCGCAATCCACACGGACCAACAGAAGGGACGCGCAGGGTGATTCGAGGGTCAGGATGGGAATCTGAGGCGCCATCGCTGCGTGCCGCGCATCGCTTGAGCAGCGATCCCAAGAACCGTAACCACAGCCTTGGCTTCCGCTGCGCCATGGACGCTGCAGCGACGCCATGATGCAATTTAGCTTTTAACTCTTCGACATCTAGGATCCGTTTGTGCTGAGCTTGTCGAAGCATGACTCTCTTCTCAGCATTCCTGCCTCCACTCAAGAATCAACGAAAAATCATCGGCCTGGATTTATGAGGAACCAGCGAAAAGGAGCAGTCACAAGACTCGCAAGCACGGTCAGGTCTTGCAATAAAGCATATCTGTGAGTTGGCGCTTGAAACGAGTAAACTGACATGACGTCGGTGTTCATAAAATGTAATATTATGTACACTGCTATCGGCCCCAGGAGCAGACCATGAGGAACTTAGCACTACGACATGAACACGTGCAATTAGATCAAGATAAGTTGAACCACGCTAGGAACATTTTGGGGGCTAAGACCGAAACCGAAGCCTTGAGTCGCGCGCTGGACATCGTGGTTACGGGGGCGGAGGTGGACGCAGTACTCAGAAAGGCCAGAGGGAAAGGGCGCATCCGAAAGATCTTCCGCTAAGGTGCGGCGGATTGTCATAGATACGAATTTGTATATTGATTGGTTTAACGTAGGCCGGCATAAAGCCATGCTGTTCCAGAGTGATGCCGTGAAGTACATGCGTGCAGTGGTCATGATGGAGGTACTCGCGGGGGCCTTCACGAAACGGGATCGAAAGCTGCTCGATGGCATAAAGCTGCTCGATGGCATAATGGCAACTTTCGCGAAGGTGGAACAAATCCTCATCCCGTCTGTCGTCGTCTACGAACAGGCTGGGGATGTATTACGGAGACTGCAAACGGCACGGGGCTACAACCTGGCCCGTGCTTCTTCACTGATAAGCGACATACGATTGCGTTATCGGCTCGAACTATTGGGTCGACCGTAATCACGCAAAACGAGCGTGATTTTTCTTCGATTCAAGCAATTCGACCCTTCAAACTAGCCGTGGTGTCCTAAAACTCAGGACCCTCCTCACGGAGGTGATCGCCGGGAATCCTCACGAAGGCAAAAAGCTCGTTGGCGACCTTGCAGGAAGCTACTCGTATCGCCTGGCGTATCAGGATCGGATGGTCTACTCTATTGACGAGGACAGCAGGACGGTGTACATCGAGCGGGCCCGCACACATGACGAGAACTGAAAATCACGGACTAACAGCCATTTACATCTTCGTTCCCGGCTTGGGGTTTGGGCTTTCTTTCTTAGAGCCGTCAAAGTCTTCCAACGGCTGAAAGTTGATCGGCAGCTGAAACAGAAAATCAGACAGATGGCGAATGCGCACATGCCGGTACTCCACCATCCAAGAGCCATCTTTTCTCGCAAGCCTGAGGGGGAAGTGGATATCTGTTGCCAGCCATTGGTAATACGAGTCTGTTGTCCCCTCACTCCCCTCGCCTGACCTCACTTTCACTTCATAGAGTGTCGTCGGATGCCCATCCAACGTTTCGGTGCCGATTGATTCTCGTGAGATTTCCCCGCTGAGCGTTTCCTGAACCTGGGGTGCCTGGGCTGCGTCATAGGGAATCTCCTTGAAATGCCTGAGGCGAGAGATCAGCAACCAAATGACCTGTTTGTCCTTCCGGACGATGGTGACATTCACTGGTCCCGGATCTTGGTGTTCCAGGCGCCAGCGGTCATCCCGATAATAAATGTTCGCCGTGTGAGTCTTGCCGTTGGATTTCAGGATCTGATCCCCGCTGAATTCCAAGGCCCAAGCGGATCCAGTGGCCGTCAAGGCAAGCGTAAGCGCGAGCATAACGGAGCGGGCGTAGCCGGCGGACATCATGGGGTGGCGGGACCTCTGGTCGGTGTGGGTACCGGTTGGCCTTGATCGCCGACGGGGTCTCGAGCGCAGCGAAAGCCAAGCCAGTTCATCCTGGTCATGGGATCTGCACCGTTCCGTTGAGCCGGTCGAACCGCAGGCGTGCTGTCAACCCAGCCTCCTCCGCGAAAAGCCTTGCTGGACCCGTGTGGAGGCCCTTTGGGATTCTTGTTCGGCGCGTACTTGTAATAACCGGGATCGTACCAATCGGCCGTCCATTCGGCGACGTTGCCCGCCATGTTGAAGAGGCCATACGGGCTGACTGCATTTTCATATTTATCGACGGAAATGATCGGCGGATACAGGAGTACCCGCTCGGGACGGTCCCGCACTGGCCCGGAAAGCCCCGTCCGTCCAAAGTTCGCACGTGATAAACCGGCGGGCTGGTTTCCCCAGGGATAGATGCGCCCGTCAGTGCCACGTGCCGCTTTCTCCCATTCGGCCGATGTGGGTAGCCGCTTGCCGGCCCATTTGCAATATGCATCTGCTTCAAACCAGGAAACATGCATGACTGGGTGACTGGCCATGGTTTCCTGAAAGACCCCTCCCCATTTCCAGTCCACCAGAGGCGGCAGTTTGTTTGCTAACACGTAACGCAGATACTGGACAGTCGTCACCTCATACTTGTCAATCTCGTAGGCGTCTACCTCGACCGTCCGCTGGGGAAATTCCTGAGGGTACGAGCTCCGGTCGACCTGCCGATTACTTCCCATCAGGAAAGCGCCTTCCGGCACGAGCACCATGTCGTCCTTGGGAGGAAGGCTCGCCAGGTGCTCCGCCGCGTTCCGTCCTTCGGGTGTCCATTCAGGGTGCGTGTCGGCGACATCGTTGCCTCCCTGAGTTACCGCGAAGACCGGAACTGACCCAGTTACAGCTAGCGCAAAGATTCCTCCAAGAACCATACGTGTGAGGACCATATCTATGTTGCGTTTTGGGGACATGAACTTAACAGTCAGTGCGGTTGATTCGTTTACAGGCGTCGTCACGGTTGCTGCAATTCCACGGTCGGCTTGATCTGCCGATCCCCAAGGATTCCCAAACTGAAATGCGGATTCTCCACGGCCTCCATCCCTGCCCTGGCACCCTCGCGTGCAAGAATTTCAAAATTCGCGACCACTGCGGTTTCCTTGGCTGGAATGGTCACTTCCCGCTCTACTATCGACCGTTCCTGTGGATGCCATACCATAAGCTTGTAGGTGCCCGGCGGAACGTCACCGATCGTGAACTGACCCGAATCATCGGTGAGGGCATAATAAGGATTATCTACCGCCATGGCCCAGCTTTCCATGTACGCATGAAATCCGCATTGCATGACGAAAATCCGTCGGGTTTTCGTCATATTGATCTCCTGGGTCATGGGCACACCCGGAATGTGTTTATGGTATTCGGCATCAACACCGGCGGTCTTGGGATGATGAGGGTTCACCGGCAACGGGACATTGAACAGGACCCGTGGCCCCAACTCGGAGGTTTCATAGGCCTGGATATCGTGCATCACCGGGTCCATATTGACCACCGAGACCTTGTCGTGGTTGCGCACAACATTTACAAAAGGCAGGAATCGGCAATCCCTTGCTTCGATTTGGGGCGGTTGAAAGGCGAACGGCTTGCCCTTGTCGATTCCCGTCAACATCACGACCACGTCCTTGATCCCCCGATCCTCAGAAACGTTGAACTCCTTAAGTAATCTGAACCCGTGGCCATTGGAAATGCGCCCGCAATAGACCGGGTCCGGAAATGTGACCAGATTAAACCCGCGCGGAACCGGCTTACCGCCCTTTAACGTGACCTTCCCGCTTATGGTCCCCCCGTCGGTTACCGATACTTCCTGATAAGCACCGGCGCTGGGGAAGGCGAACAGAAGACTCAACGGAATGCTTAGAATCGCTGCGTATGTGCTGCGTGCCCGCATGTGGAGAAAATCCTCCATTCCTGTCTTGTTTTTTAAAATGAAAATGGGGGAGCCGCATCCTCATGCGACTCCCCCATTCATTGTCACACTGTCGTCACAAACTATTTTAACGCGGTCGGCACAGCCTGTCCAGCCGTGTCCCCTTCCGCCTTCTGAACGCCGACGTCGCCTTTCAAGAGCGGCAACACGCGTGGGTCTCCGGCGGGCAGAACCCGGAAATACCCCCACTGCCCGGACTGGGAATAGGGCAAGCGTTGGTTGCCCCAGACATAATCACTGGGCATCTTGAACGGACCGCCGGCTGACGCAATAAACACGTCCAAAACTTCGGCGCCGGAGAACTGCACCGCGCTCAACTGATCCGCACCGTGCATGTACGGCTCAATCGGCCACTCATGCTTTTCCAGGCCGAAGATTTGATTCTGCTCATTATTGGCCCCGAGAATATGGAGCCGCACAGGATCTCCGGCATGCGCTTCAATGATCGGCGTGTATGGATCTTCGGGCTTGTCTACTTTGCAGGGCTGGAACATGTGCCCCAGATCGCACCCGCGCTCCTCGCGCGCCTTGTAGGGCTCGGACCGGTAGTTCACACCCGTCAGTCCGGCCACATTTTGTACATATGGCATGAAACTGGTTCCGATGATGTTGTCCTCATCCTGGAAGAACAAGGCCGCATCACGGTAGTTGACCTTGGTCTCATTGCCGGGCAGCGTCCGGTCCACGATGACATCGGCGACCCAGCTGTTCTTCATCGACAGATCCTGGCCCGTCTTGGGATCCCGGTACTTCGAGCCCTTGGGACCCACCACAATCGCGCCATACAATCCATCACGGGGGTTGAGCATCACGTTGCCGAAGTCCCACACGAGCGACGTGATCTCTCCGTTAAACGGATGGGCATAGTAGGTATAGGTGCGGCTTTCGCCGGGCGCGATCGTCTGATCGCCCGCATTATTTCCCACATTGGCCCCCAACGAGTCCTTGGGATCAAATGCCAGTGAGAAGGCCGAGAAGGAGGCCCGGCTGTTCGCCATCTTGTTCTTGAGATTGACCTTTACGCAATCGCCGACATTCACGCGCAATGTCAGGGGACTCGGCTGCAAGCCGGTGGCGACCTTCTCAGCCTCGCCTTCCAACGCGTAAATCTTGCCTTCCGGATTCTTCACCTGGATCTTGCGCTCGAAGTCGACTTCAATCATCTCCGGAGCCTTGGGATTGAAATTCAGCTCCCGATCCATGGCCACGACGTCAAAGTTCTTGACCGGCGCACTATCCGGACATACGGATTGTGCCTGCACTGGAATCTCGTTCCGCCCCGTATAACCGGCCGGCAGTTTCTTGAGATCGGGCACCTCCTTATCGAGCACGCGGAGAATGCCCCATGCTCCTTCGGACAGCTTCGACGAGCGCCCGCTGAAATGCAGGTAATCCCCCGCCATTAACTGCGGCCCGCCGGCCTGCGGCACCACCAGATCGTACCGTTCCGCGATTCCGATATGGATGGAGTTCTTCCGGTTCGCATCTCCCGCGTACCGTTCAGTCAGGAACGTATGACCGGAGAGCACCCAGTCCATGCTCTCATTCATCAAGGTATGCAGCAGTCGGAAGACCACCGTATCGCCCAGGTACGCCCTGAGCAACGGCGTCGAGGGATCGCCATGCACGATGCTGCTAAAGATCTGTGAGCTATCCGGATTATTCGCCATCCGCTTGGCGAGTGGCTCCGCCCGGAAATTTAACCCGCTTCCCGTGGTATGCGTCCCGCCATTCAGAAATGGCATCGGGGTCATTGCAATCTTCTCTGGCATCTGAAACGACACGGTTTTGCCGCCTTCCAGCGCGACTTCCAACGGCTGCCCGGGGGGATTGCCGGCAGTGACAATATTCACGGTATGCGGCACCGTGTCATGGACCTGCACGACCATTTCGCGGAAGCTCCCATTGACGCCATAGCCCACCGGCTCGACCGTATGGATGTCTGCGACCGGCCCGCTCCGGATTTCTTTGCCAGTCTTCGGATCGTGATACGTGGATCCTACCGGCTCCACCACCAATGTTCCAAAGCCCCCGTGAGGCCACGTCGTCGCGCCGAAGGCGTGGTCATGCC
>JBBRRL010000033.1:0-10466 GCA_038200775.1 Nitrospirales bacterium | reverse complement strand
TCTGCTATCGGATGAAACTGGCAACCTCCGCGCGGTCGACTGGACGGACCACGAAGAACGGATGCATCGTCTTCTCACACGGCACTATCGCGCGGCACGAGTCACGATGGAGCCTAGGCGGAACCCGTTTGGCCTCACATCGGTACTCGAATCTTACTTCGCCGGTGATGTGGAATGCCTCCTATCACTTCCTGTATCGACCGGAGGGACCGTTTTTCAGCGTCGCGTCTGGCGGGCTCTGCAGTCGATACCGGCGGGAGAAACGATCAGCTACGGAAGCCTCGCTAAACGGCTCGGCCAACCCGCAGCCGTGCGCGCTGTGGGGTTAGCGAATGGCGCTAATCCAATCAGTATAGTTGTTCCATGCCATCGCGTGATCGGTACCAATGGAGCGCTCACCGGCTATGGAGGTGGCCTTCAGCGGAAACAATGGCTGCTCGAACATGAACAGAAGCATAACAATGCACTGTCCTTTCAACGTAGTTGATAGTCATTCGTAGGCCTGCATTCACTCACGAGCTCATCATGTCTTTGGGATGGGATCGATGACCGCTCGCAGCTAACATGCGGCTGAAAAGAAGTTTCGACAGCGCGAATGTGCCAAACACATATCTCAGCCTAACAACACACTCACCCGCCGCTGGCCAGTAAAGGAATTTCTGCATGAAACTCGAATTAAATGGCAAGACAGCTCTGGTGACTGCTTCTTCCGGCGGCATAGGTTTGGAAATCGCTCGTTCTCTCGCCGCTGAGGGCGCCAAGGTAGTTATCAATGGCCGTGCGCAGGCGAGCGTAGAACAAGCCGTAGCGGATGTGCGCGCCGGTCTTCCTGACGTGGAGTTGATCCCTCTCGTTGCTGACAACGGCAGTGCTTCGGGTTGCGACAAAACCATATCGCAATTGCCCGATGTTGATATTCTCGTCAATAACCTGGGGATCTACGAGGCTGTTGGATTTTTTGACGAAAGCGACGAAGCATGGCGTAAACTTTTCGAGATTAATGTCATGAGCGGTGTCCGCCTCGCGCGTCATTACCTCCGCGGCATGCTGGCGCGCGGTCACGGGCGCGTGGTGTTCATTTCAAGTGAATCGGGAGTCTCCCCCGCTCCCGAAATGGCTCACTACAGCGCAACAAAAACCATGCAATTAGGAATTTCGCGCTCACTGGCCGAGCTAACCAAACAGACAAGCGTGACAGTAAATTCAGTTCTCCCCGGACCTACGCGCACGGAAAGCGTCGAGAAGTTCATCCAGAACGTATTTCCTGGCGTTCCTCCAGACGAAGCCGAACGCCGATTTATGTCAGAAAACCGTCCCACATCCCTCATTGGTCGCCTTATAACTCCAAGAGAAATCGGAGATATCGTAGCTTTCTTATGTAGTGCCCGCGCCTCTGTCATCAATGGGTCTTGCATCCGCGCCGAAGGTGGTCTCGTGCGTAGTGTGTTCTGACGAGAGCTTCCCCTTGTGTTCCCTGCTCGTGAGGCTGAAAGACCGTTCGTAGGATGCTTGCGCTTTGCGTTTGCTAAGGTGGCAAGATTTCACCCAATGTGATGCTTGACAAGTTTTCGTAAGCGAGTGATATTTCCGGGCGAAATAAGTTTCTTGATAATGGAAATTCGCTGAATCATGCTGTGAAATTGGATTACGCTCTCTTTTGCCGCTCTCTCTAGGTTTGGACGGGATGAGAATTCATGAACAAATTTAATGGTCCTGAGTTCATTCGGTTCTTTCGCCCTATCCTGTCGATTCTGAGAGAATCCGGTGACGCTGGCACACCCTCTGAAATCGTGGACCGTTCGATTGAGCTCGCTGGCATTTCAGAGCAAGAACAACAAGCGGTAAATAAAAATGGCCGATCGCGCATCCGAAACCAAGTGCACTGGGCGCGACAGTATTTAGTGTGGGCCGGATATCTTGATTCTTCCCGAAGAGGTATTTGGAGCCTCACAGAAACGGGCAGAAAACTTGATCTGTCATCGTTTGATCCTTTGCATGTCTTCAAGACTGTCCAGAAGGAAAAAACTGCGGCTAGACAGCAAACAGGTCGTGCGGAACAGCCTTCAGATGATCCAGTATCAGACGACTCTGAACTCCTGCCACATCGTGTTCGTATCCTGGAGATAATTCGGTCTCTTCCGCCCGAGGGCTTTGAAAGGCTCAGCCAAAGACTTCTTCGTGATCCGGGTTTCAACAGGTGCTTGTCTCGGGTAGATCTGGTGATGGTGGAATCGATGGCATCGGTACACTTAACGTAAACCCTTTCGTAAGCTTCAAAGTCTTATTCCAGTGTAAACGCTATAAAGGAGTTGTGACGCCTTCGCAGGTGCGTGATTTCAGAGGAGCAATGATGGGCCGAGCCGACAAAGGCATCATCATTACAACCGGAACGTTTACAATTGAAGCCAAGAAGGAAGCGAGACGGGACGGAGTACCCCCAATTGAGCTTGTAGACGGTGACGCACTTCTTGAGATCTGTGAAGAGCTTGAACTCGGTCTCCTGCCAAGGCAGACTTTTGAAGTGGATGAAAGATTTTTTGATGAATTCCTTAAATAGCACGGTCAATCCGTCAGGTCACTCAGCCGTCGCTCGAGGAATCGCCGTTCCGGTTCCTGCTGAGTGAGACTGAGGGCCCGTTCGTAGGACGCTCGGGCTTCCGCGGTTCGCCCTAACCGTCGGCATAAATCCGCCCGCGCCGAATGCGCCAGGTGATAGTTGCCAAGATCGCCCCGTGCGAGAATGGCGTCGATGAGCGAAAGGCCCGCTAAAGGGCCATCGCGCATGGCTACCGCGGCAGCGCGATTCAGTTCAACGACGGGCGTAGGATTCGCTTGCATCAGCACATCGTAGAGCGCGACGATCTGAGCCCAGTCCGTGGCGCCCGGGTTGGGCGCTTGGGCATGCACTGCGGCGATCGCTGCCTGGAGTGTGTACGGTCCGATACTATCAGAGGACAGGGCTCGCTCTACCAGCGATGCTCCTTCCGCAATCTGCTCGCGGTTCCACAGCGAGCGATCCTGGTCGTCCAGGAGGATCAGATCGCCCGACGGCGACGTGCGCGCGGCACGCCGCGAGTCTTGCAATAGCATCAGCGCCAGAAGTCCCATCGCCTCAGGCTCTGGCAGCAGCTCGATCAGTACCCTGCCCAGGCGGATCGCTTCCCCCGAGAGATCGTGCCGTATGAGTGATCCTCCCGATGAAGCGGAGTATCCCTCGTTAAACACGAGGTAGACTACCCGGAGCACGGCGTCCATCCGGTCCGGCAAATCGGGACCCGACGGCACCATATAAGGGATGCCCGCGTCGCGGATCTTCGCCTTGGCGCGCACGATTCGCTGCGCGATTGTAGGTGGAGTCGCGAGGAAGGCACGGGCGATTTCATCGGTCGTCAGGCTGCACACTTCGCGGAGCGTCATGGCCACTTGCGCATCCGGCGGCAAGGCGGGATGGCAGCAGGTGAAGATGAGCCGCAGCCGGTCATCCTCGACACTCTCGTCGTGCAGTTCCTCAGCGACAATGGTAGTGGATTCCAAATGCTTGGCAAGTTCCGGCAGCGAGGCATCGAACCGGGCACGCCGCCGCATACCATCGATGGCCTTGAAACGGCCGGCCGATACAAGCCATGCCCGCGGATTGGCCGGCACACCCTCTCGCGGCCAGCGCTCGACCGCCACGGCGAAGGCATCATGCAACGCCTCCTCGGCGGCGTCAAAGTCGCCGAGCAGGCGGATCAGAGTGGAGAGAACCTGTCGCGATTCGGATCGGTACAGGCCATCGACCAACTTGCGTACCTGTTGGGTCGCATCTTCACTCACTGTCGACAAGCCCTCGTCCATCGTTCACTTTGACCTCGCCACTCTATACAATCATCACCCATGCGTCCACAACGCTATCAGTCTTACAAGATCGCCGACTGATAGGCGAGATGACTAGCTCTGCGCCGATCAGGACCGGGTGTCGATACCTTGTCATGGGAGAGTTGATGCGAGAGATAGTATCTATTGCAAAATGACGCCCTGACTGCGGAATGGAGACCGTATGAGTGACCCGGTAACTGAGAGGCCCGATTATCAGGGACCGGCGTTCTTTTCGTACGGGTTCCGGCCGTTTTTTCTCGGGGCGGCGCTGTTTGCTGGAGTAGCGATCCCCGTGTGGATCCTGATAGTGGCCGGAGTCGGAGACTCGGTCTCTCTCTCCGCGTCCCGAAATTGGCATGTGCACGAGATGGTCTTCGGTTTTCTACCTGCTGTGGTCACAGGTTTCATCCTCACGGCCATCCCCAATTGGAGCGACCGGCCGCCAATCAGAGGGAGGGAGCTGATGTTCCTGTTTGGCTTGTGGCTGGCAGGACGTGTTGTGATGACGATCCCGTGGTTCCCGTCCTTCGTGTCCTCTATCGTTGAAGGATCCTTTCTTGTCACAGTGGCATGGGTGGTTTGGCGAGAGATTGCAGCCGCGAAAAGCTGGAGCATTGCGCCGATGGGAGGGTTGATCACACTGTATGCCGGCGCCAACAGCTCATTCCATGTGCTGGCCTTGAGGGGCGCGCCGACGGATCTTCCTGTGCGAATGGCACTGGCTCTGGTGATGATTTTACTGGCGTTGATCGGTGGGCGCGTCACCCCGAACTTCACCCGCGAATTCCTGACCAGCCAAGACAAGACGCAGCAGCCTGCGCCGTTTTCCCGCTTCGATGTCGTATCGATCATTCTCGTGGCAATCGCCTCTGTTGTCTGGACTGTTCAGCCGCAGGCCACGGCGACCGGATTAATGTTAGTGATGGCCGGCTCCGTCAATCTGGGTCGCCTGTCACGCTGGCAGGGCTGGGCTACGTGGCGTGACCCGCTGGTGCTCATTCTCCATCTGGGTTATGGGTGGCTGGCGCTTTCGCTTCTCGTCCTAGGCGGCGCAATTCTCGGGATTGGCCTGCCAAACGAGGATGCGGTGCATGCGCTTACAACCGGCGCAGTAGGCGTGATGACCCTGGCGGTGATGACCCGTGCGAGTCTCGGCCATACGGGACGTCCCCGGCAAGCGGGTCCGATGACGATCATCATCTACGTGCTGGTCACCCTGGGTGCGATCCTGCGGATCTTTGGGCCGAGCACTGGTCTCCCGTCGACTCTCGTTCTCGGGTTGGCTGCACTCGGCTGGAGTGGCGCGTATCTGTTGTTCGTCCTGGTCTACGGTCCGTTCCTTCTTCGCCCTACCCTCGAAAAGTAACGGAACGGACCGGCGAATGAAAGGGCCGGATGCGCCAGTGTGATTTTGAGGACAGCTTCTATGACAGAGAGAGTGCCGCTTTCTATTCCGGTGTCCGGTAGCAGATTTCCAGACGATTGCCGCTGGGGTCTTCAAAGAAGACGGCGTAGTAGCGCTGCTCTTCGAAGAGCGGTCCTTCAACATTCCGTGCGCCTACTTGGCCCACGAACTCAGCCAACTGGTCGACCTCGCTGATACTATCGACCCAAAAGGCGACCCGACATTCGTTGGCGAGGTGCCGCGGTGACTCCGTTACCCCGAAGAACTCGGCAGCCCCATCATTGCCGACAGCCTCATACTGCAACCATTCTTTGCTCCTGACGTCGCGAGTGAAGCCGAGGGCCGGGAGGAGTTTCTCGTAAAACGGTTGCGCCTCGGAAAGGCTGCGCACCCGAAGATCAATATGATCAAAGCAACGACGCATAAATGGAGCCTCCTTTAGTCGCCGTGCTGTTTCATACTGCCTTGGCCCGTTCCGCCAGCTCATCGGGCGGCACGTCCTCGACGTGGGTTGCGAAGTGCCACTTGTGCCCAAAGGGGTCTTCCAGGCTGCCCGCGCGGTCGCCGTAGAACTTATTTTCGAGTGGGTGAAGCACCTTCGCTCCTGCCGCAACAGCCCGGTTGATGAATGAGTCCACGTCCTCGACATAGATCATAATGCTCACCGGCGATCCGCCGATCGTCTGAGGACTCATCGCTCCCATTGCAGGAAACTCATCTGCCAGCATTACCCGAGCGCCGCTTATCTTAGTCTCCGCATGGCCGACTGTGCCGGTCGGACCTGGCACACGCATCTCCTCACCCGTCATTGTTCTCGGGTATCAGAGTTGCGACTTGTTAAGCCGAGGCCTGGGCGATGAGCAGAGTTCTCCGGTTAATGGTACTCACGACGGGTTTGCTCTCGCTCACTAGGGACGCGTCAGCAACTCGAGAAGGTGTCTGTTAGGATCGCGGAAATAGACGCCCCTGCCGCCGTTCCAGGAATTTAGCTCCTTGTTCTCGGTATGCCAGGGGTCGCTGCCGAATGGAATTCCTGCTTCTTGCACACGTTTGAAAATCGCGTCGAACTCTGGGTCGCTGACATGAAACGCGTAGTGGTGAGTATCGAAATCTTTGTCAGTGTCGAAGTCGAAGGTTAGCGTATCATTGACGCGCACCGGCGCAAAGTGTCCGTCTGACCTCTCGTACTTCACCCCAAAGATATCAGAGAAAAAGCGAGCGGCGGCTTCTTTGTCATGAGCCGGTACAATTGTGTGATTCAGTACGATCGCCATGATGAGCCTTTCTCAATATACACCATAAACGCCATTGCAGAACGAGCGCCTGAACCACCATCTGTCATACTATGGTCTATCAGCGTCCTCTCAGGACCCCATGATGAGTCCCAGCAACGCTCCCATTTCCCAGTGAAAGGCAGATCCAGGCATCAGCGCAGCTGTTTTGGCCCAGAACTCTCCGGAAGAAGGGTCGTTACGGGGGATCTGTTAGATACCAATCGTTAAAAAGCTGACAATTGGCGTGCAGCATCGCCCCGTCCCTCAGGTTCCATCGACTGATCAAACCAATGCAACACAACGCGTCGGCCGTATACTTGATGGTTGGCAGACCGGTAGCTCGGGCGGCATCTTGTGGAGCAATGGGTCTTGCCTCCTTCACCAAGTAACGAAGAAGAGCCTGTTCAGACACCTGCTTCAGCTGTGCACGGCAGGCACGGAAGAATGGGATCAAGCGCATTCGCGCCGCCTTGACAGTGAGACTCGCATCATCGGAATGACAACGCAGCTCCGGGCAATTGTTTTCAGAATGTAGGGATGAGTGCCACAAACTTCAAGCGCTGCATTAAGTTGCTACGGCGTTAAGCATTTTAAAAGGTCCCGCACCGCATCCGCGGACTCATCAGTAGCAGCGTGTGGCTGACAGCGTCATGCCCCCAATCACGGACCACAGTAAGGGTTTTAGAGGCTTCATCCGTGCCGCTTATCCCATTCCTGCTTTGTCTCTAGCATAGATCCCCGTGGCTTGCGCTGTCATTCTCTGTTCCGTGCCCGAGAGGAGTTCCGCGACAGTCGATTGCCTGGAACAGGTAGGATTCCGCTGCCTTACTGGCCGGGTGGAAGAAGCACAATGCAGTTCGGGTTGAACCCTTGATTTTTTAGCGTGTCCACGCTCGCAACGGGCTCTCCCTTTACAAGATCAATAACCGTAATTGATCCATCGCTCAGGCCCGGCAGGTTAAGAAGGCTATTTTGCACAAAGAGAGTTTGCTCATCTGGAGAGAGTACAAGATGATGAGCGCCCGCGGCGGCAGGAATGGCCTTTAAAAACTTGGGGTGTAGCGGATCAGCATTGTCGTAGACATTCACATGGCCGGGCTTCGCCGTCGTCACGTAGAGACGATCCCCTTTTCGGTTATACAACATCTCAAGCGCAATACCTTGTCCCCGAGAACCGTAGTCGTCGATCTGCTGAAAAATGAAACGATTGCTTTCGGGATTCCATACGGCACTCCATAATGTGCCCTCTAACATATTCGTGATATGGGCGACGGGAGGGTCGGTCTGAGGGGAAAACATCACCTCGACCGGAGCCGCTTTCGAAGGTGACGGCTTCGAAGACACCTTGTGTGTTGACAGAACTTTGCCGCTCTTGGCTTCAAATACAGTGATCGTTTCTCCTGCATCCGCGAGGTCGCCGGGCATAATGGTGCTGGTGATCAAGACTCTATCGATACCGCTATGAATCCCGATGCCATGCGGGTGACTGATAAACGGCAAGGCTGGGAGAGGCGCGGCAATGGTTTTGAGCGGCTTGTCAACAACCGCATCGCCCATGATCACATTATCCGACCCCATGCAGGTGAGATACCAGGTGCGATTATCCTCTGAGAAGACGATATCTTCCAATACTTTGCAGTCTGAGACCTCAACCGCTTTTATTCGATACGGAAAACGCCGGAGATCAAAGACATGCAAAATGCTTTTCCCTAGCGCCGTAATGTAGGCCTTACTCATGTCCCGGTTGTAAAAGATGTGATGGGCTATCAGGTCCGGCGGGAGCGGGATGTCCATGAGGGTCTTCGCAAAGGTCGGAGACTTCGGATCGACGTCAATGATCGCTATGCCCTCTTTGCGTAGGATTTGTTCCGGCTTACTCTCATAATTGAGCATCGCCAGAATTTCTGCCTGAACCACTGCTCCCGAGATAAGAATCATACCTGCAACAAGCACTTGAAGACCTGCGCGCTTCATGGCGGTTCTCCTTATGAGATTGAAATTGCAGCCCTCCACAGTCACAAAAAAATGGATAGGCTACTGTGTACCGAGAATTGTGTCAATCAGGCAAACTGCGGTGAGATGTCAAACGGCACCTAGAACCTAAGATCAGTGTTTCAGCGACGCATCCCGACAAGCCCGTGCTGAGCGGTGTGAGCGCAATCGCTTCGTACTTAGACGAAACAATACTGAAGTAGAACGGGAAAACTCAAAATCCTCTGGCAAATTGTTTGAAACTCGCAGCAGCTAGATCGCTACAGGATCCCGCAGCCCCTAAGGCGCCAGACAGTTTGTTGGATCGCAGGGCGACCTCCTTTTTCGGGTCGGCAGCACTTCCATTTGCCATGATGAGCCCCTTAAGGTTTTCGATCTCGAAATCTGCTTTCAGCTTCGGCAGGCTATGCATCCGTTTGAGCGTGTCCGCAAGAAGGTCAGGAAAGTTTTTGATATTCCCGTCGAGATTCGTATGATGCGCGAGGAGCTTGGTCAGGGCGTCCTTAGGGGCATATTTTCCGAGAGTCTTTGCCTCAACGCAGTGTTTTGCAATCGCCAATGCGACAGGCCGGATATCGACCGGATCTATCGGGAAATCCGCCAACTCCTGCGCTACCCGAAGGGCGTTGTATTTTGTAAAGAAGTCGAAAAGTGCCACTCCACGCCCCTCGTCTGTTTTAGTACCTTTCCCGGGTGACTGGGACTCTACTCTTAAGAAAACTTTGCCATTTCCGACGTCAGTCTTGCAGGGATCGTCGGTTGTGTCGATACCAGGGTCACAAGATGTATAGTCAATAGTCACAGTCCCCGCTGTCACGTTATCCTGGATGCCGGGGGGAAACCCAAGCTGCATCACGAAAGGCTTGCCCTTAATATCGTTCAGGATCCGTTTTACCGCCTTTTCCTCTTCCGAGTCTTTATAGATGCGGTCCCCATTGAAAGGCAGGGCGCCCCCCCAGCTATCGTACGCGTCCCAATTCGGCCGAGGCCGGCTTCCTTTGACGCCGGCCCGTGTTGACGCATGGCACTCCAGGCACCTCGGTTTGTCTATATTAATCGTTCCACCCCCTGCCTTCAGGCCGATCTCGTGGAATCGGAACTTGTTCTTAGGTGCTTCGAAGTGCAAGTACTCGATGGTCTCGGAGTCCAAAGCAACACCAAACACCCGAGTTGCTTCAAGGTCAAATAGGAGGAATCGAGGACTGGTAGCAGTGCCGGTCTGAGCACTTTCCGAGTCTGTCATCATGATCCAGTTGTAGTGGAAATCTACGGGAAGATTCTGAAGAAATTTGTCACTGGAAGCGACGTCGGGGTTCGCATTCAAGAATTCCCGTATTCCTTCCGGTGTGAAGTCAGTAATCACAGCATGTGCCGGCCGTATTCCCAGAGCGCAACACGCCAGGATCGCAACCATCGCAAGCGCTAAAGCGCGTGAATGCTTCTTGCTGATGCTTTTCATGGGGCCCTCCTTCGTCAACTCATTTCGATCTTGCATTTGACGACACTTCCACCCTAGCGTAGCCAACGGACTTTGATTTGCATGCAGCGGTGAGACTTAGGGTGACCGACAGGGAAAGCTTGACTGCGACTGCGCATGGCGCGCCTACTTAAGATGATGTTCGACTCAAGCTACCGGGCCTCTTTCGGCCCTCGCCATCCGCATCCGAAAGAGACCGCCAAGCCGGAGGCAAGGAGAAAGACTGTACTGGGTTCTGGAACCGCCTGACTTGCGGCGGCTTCGACCAATACGTCATCGAACTGGAACAAGTCCGTGTCTTCTCTGAAACCGAACTTCAGTTCTGTCGATGCACCCGTAGGGGCCAAATTACTGAAGACCGATTCCGTATAGAGAAACGTGCTGACATTTGTCTGGTCCAGAATCACGGCGCCGCCCCACGACACCTGGACGGCATTCGGTATTCCGCCCCCAAAGGGGT
>JBBRRL010000032.1:0-10583 GCA_038200775.1 Nitrospirales bacterium | reverse complement strand
TAAGAGCGCCTTATGACGAAGGAAAAGATTGGACACCTGCACGACGTCGCCTGCCGCGCTTAAACCCCGCAGCATTATCTCCAGCCCCTGACGACCTTGTATCCGCCATGGGCCGGCGTCCCCTCGTCGCAGTAATCGATCATAGGTTGATGCCGCCTCCTCAAGCGACCCTGTTCGTTGGTAGCTTTGTGCTAGGTGCACAAGGGCCTCCGCTGCGGCCATATTTGTGTCCCAGCGCTTCACGATGGCGCCAAAAATGTTACGCACCTCGGCTTCCGGGGCTCCGGCCAAGGCTTCGGTCTCGGCGAGTCTTCCTAGGCCAAGCAACGCTGACAATTCCCCCTCGGTTCCGGGATAACGCTCTACCACGGTCTGATACATGGCCTGCGCTTGCTGAGTCCGGCCGTGCAACTTCAGACCGTCCGCCATGCGCACCAACATCATCGGGGCGATCGGAGCCCGCGGATGGAGGCCATAGCCGGTATTGAGCAGATGCATCGCCCGTGGCCAATCTCCCAATCGGAGATAGGTGTCCCCCATGCCGAAAAGGCTGACTGGGCGGCTGTGCAGGACCTCCGGCCATTGAAGTTGAACCAGTTCATACAGGTCCTTGGCCTGTCGATACTGCCCTTGAACGTGCGCCATGTCGCCTAAGCCGACTGTCGCTTGGCCCAGGCTGTCAGGGTCCGGAGGGTATTGACGCACGAGTTTCAGTATTTTCGCCGCCTGCTCATAGCGGCTTTGGGAGGCATAGACATCGGCCAAGTCGAGCCTGATGAATGAGATAAGTGGGTTACTGGCCGGGTCCTCACGTAAAAGTTGCTCATACCTCGCCACAGCCTCCTCTTCCAACCCTTGGCGCAGATTGAGGCTGCCGATCCGCCACAGGGCCCATTGAGCACTGAGGCTGTGGGGATAGCGTCTCCGGCTTTCATCGAGCGCAACAATGGCTGTGCGGAGATCTTGGGTTCCCACAGCGCTTCGAGCGCGGCATTCGGCCGCCAGAAACAGTGCGGCCTCCTCTACCCGGGTCCCCACTCCGAGCCGTCGGGCTTCGATAAAGCTTTCCAGAGCAAGCTGTACATCTTGCTCTTCAAGTTTCTGGATCCCCTCACGCAGCTCTTTCGCGCCGGGAGACCGGTTATCCGGAAGGGCACGCCCGAGCCAATGAGCAGCCTGAGTTTCCGCGCGCGCTTGGCTGTGACTAACAGCTCCCCAGATCAGAGGTGTGAAGATGCCGGATATTCCCAGTAGGCAAAGTGTTACAACTGCGGGCCTGGCGAGGCGGCGACGAAGCGCCACGATCCTGACCGGTGCTCGGATCTGGGGCGGATGGGCAGGAGGCGTACTTTCCGTGTGGTTACACAACATACTGTCAAGGAAAACGCAATAAGTGGACCGTTCACGAGATGTAGGGTGGCAGAGATACTGCTACTACATATAGCGTAATGTATTTATACTAGGGTATTTTATGAGGATAAACAGCTAGAACTTTGACGGCAAAGTCAATGATCAGACAGGGGGAAAACCTCGACCGGCTTGGAGGTCATCATCGCTTTCTTCTTCATCTTTTCAACGAGGGTCGTCCGATTCAGGCCAAGCAACTGAGCCGCCCGACTTTTGACGCCGTTGCTCAAATCAAGGGCCTTGGAAATAAGCTGGCGCTCGAACTCGTCAAGAATGCCGGGAAGGTCAACACCCTCCGGTGGAAATAGAATCTCCTGTTCCGGCAAGACTGCATCTTTAGGTGACAGGATTCTGGCCGGGAGATCTTCGATCTCGATCGTTCCTGCCTTCTTCAGGACTGCAAGCCGTTCAATCAGATTTTCTAATTCACGGACATTGCCGGGCCATCTATAGCGCACAAGCGTTTCCATGACTGCAGGGGCAATGCCGGCGATGTCGGTGCGCTTGTCGCGATTGACGCGATCAAGGAAAAACTGCGCCAAGAGAGGAATATCCTCCACCCGCGCGCGGAGCGGGGGCACGACAATCGGGATGACGTTCAAGCGGTAATAAAGATCCTCGCGAAACCGACGGTCTTCCACCGCCTGTTCCAAATCTCGGTTGGTGGCGGCAATGACCCGGACATCCACGGAAATGGTCTTCGTTCCCCCGACCCGCTCAAACGAACGCTCCTGCAACACGCGAAGCAACTTGACCTGCAATGCCGGGGTTAATTCGCCGACCTCATCGAGGAAAAGCGTACCCTTGTGCGCGAGCTCGAATCGCCCCGCTCGTGTCGCGACGGCGCCCGTGAACGCGCCCCGCTCATGGCCAAATAGTTCGCTTTCCAAGAGGTTTTCCGGGATGGCGCCGCAGTTGACCGGCACGAACGGGCCGGTTCTCGTGAGATTTTGATAATGAAGTGCACAGGCCACAAGTTCTTTGCCGCTGCCGCTCTCTCCCAGGATCAGTACCGTGCTGTCGGTATTGGCAACCTTGCCAATGAGGCGCTGGACTTCGAGGATCGCAGGACTGCTTCCCAGCAGGTTGTCGGCATGATATTGACGCCGCACGGCCTTTCGCAGGGTCTCGTTCTCAACTTTCAGCCTCCGGCATTCAAATCCGTTCTTCACCGCCACCATTACGCGTTCGATCTCATACGGCTTCGTAATAAAATCGAAGGCTCCCACCCGCATTGCCTGCACGGCCATTTCAATAGTTCCGTAGCCCGTCATCACAATGCTGAGGCTTTTGGGGGAGACCTGTTTGATCGTCTGGACAAGATCCAGACCGTTGCCGCCGGCCATTTTGACGTCGGTCAGGACCAGGCCATACTGGCTGACTTGAAGCCGCTCCAGAGCTTCCCGTGGGTTCGGCGCGACGTCCACATGATAGTTCTCTCGCTGCAACATGCGGCACAGGCTAGAGCGAATGGCTTCCTCGTCATCGACAACTAAGATGGAGCGGTCAGGGTCGAACTCACTCATGCTCGTTTCCTATGGCGATGGGCCCTTGGACGGTGGGGGAACGGAATTTGCTATGCACAGAACATTCTAAGTATTTATTTAGTCTCTTGGCGACCATTTGTCAAGATCTTGGAGCCTATCCGACCTTAAGGTCCGTCCTCGACGCGCCGATAGGAAGTCAAGGAGAACCGTCGAAAACGACCGGTACAGCCATTGCTATGGGACGCTTGAGCATCGATCATGTGAAGCCCGGCATGCTTTTGGCCAAGGATGCGTATACCTTTCGCAAGCAGCTCTTGCTTCCGATCGGGACCGTCCTGTGCGACAAGAATATCGAACTGATGAGGGCATGGGGCGTCTCTGAAGTCGACACAGAGGGATGCTCGGAGCCTACCCTCGAGGAAGTCGACATGCGTCTAAAAAAACTCCCGGCATTGGCCGCGGCTAACCTCGCGATCGACAATCGGTTTAGTAAGGTGAAGGATGATGTGATGATGAGGGAAATCCTTACAATCGTGAAGAAACAGCTCTTGGAGACATCACCATGAGCGCGGTGATAAGTCCGGAACTGGAAATTGCCTGGGAAGGCGTCCTGTCGAAGGTCCGCAGTTTTCCCACATTGCCGACGGTGGTATATAAGATCAACGATCTTGTGAATCAACCCGAGACGTCGGCGAAGGACATAGAGATCGTCATCGCCAAGGACCAGGTCCTGACCGGCAAACTGCTACGGCTGGTGAATTCTCCGTTCTACGGATTCCCTCAGAAAGTCACGACGATATCGAGGGCGGTGGGAATCATTGGCTTTGAAGCGCTGCGCAACCTGATCTTCTCCAGTTCCGTGGTCAATTTGTTCCGCTCTCAGGGCACCAACATCTTTCGGCCTGCCGAATTTTGGAAGCATTCGGTGGCGACGGCTCTTGCGGCGAAAGAACTCGCACGGCATCTCGGCGAGAAACAGATAGAGGAGTTTTTTGTCGGCGGACTCATCCATGACATCGGGAAGCTGGTGCACGAGGAATACTTCGGCGACCCATTCCGGCAGGCGTGCAGCTTGGCGCTCAGCAATGACATTCTGTTGAGGGATGCGGAGAAGGAGGTCATGCGCTTCACCCACGATCAAACAGGTGGCCTGCTGTTGGCCCAGTGGAGTCTCCCTCCCAAAGTCGTGGCAATGGTACGCTTTCATCATGAACCCGCGGAGGCCCGCGAGTATCAGCGAGAGGCCGGCGTCATTCACCTTGCGGATATTCTCAGCCGGGCGAAGGGGCTCGGCTCAGGCGGCGACAACAAGATCCCCATGCTCGACCATGCCACATGGGCCAGCTTGGGGTTAACAATCGGCGACCTCGAGCAAGTACTGCACAGCATCGGGGAGCATTTTGACGAGGCAGTCGCATTTCTGGGACGGTAGTCTCGAGCGATGACCAAAAACTATCCGGCTTCTATTCAATGGTGGTTCGAGCGCCTCGACGCGTTTCCGGATTGTTTTAGCAGCCACGCAAGCGTGCCCGGTGAGGCCTCGCGTGAGCAAAGCCTTCACAAATCCTTGCTGGCCGAGATTGATTACCTTCTACCCATGGCTCACTCCGCTTTATATGTGGTCCAGCAGGACACCCTCGAAATGGTAATGCGGGCGGTCAATAACGTTGAGTGGGAAGCGGAGTTAACGGAAGTCGGCGCTGAACAGATCCGCGAAGGGTTAGTGGCGTGGACCCTGAAATCCGGTCGACCAGCGGTCATGGATGCGTCCACGATCAACCCTCATTTACAAGTCACCATCGTGCCGCTCCATACAACCCGCAGCATTATCGGAATCTGCTTGATCCTCCGCGATCGACTGCATGGTGAGATTAGCATCGAGCAACTCAAAATTCTGTCGATCCTCGGAAGTCAGTTCGCCTTTCTTATTGAGAATCATCGGCTGTTCCGTAAGCTCGAGACCCAGAACCAAGACCTGGAGTCCCAGGTCCAGCAGCGGACGCAGGACCTTGAAGCTTCCCTTCGCTCTCTCGAGCAGATGAACGAAGGGATTCTCGAGATGACGAGGCTCAAGAGCAATTTTCTCACGAACACCAGTCATGAGTTGCGGACACCGCTGAATTCGATTATCGGCTTTCTCCACCTGATCAAGGACGATCTCTATAACAGCACCGAGGAGCACAATGAGTTCGTCCAACATGCTCTCGATAGCGCCCAGCATCTCCTGACCCTGATCAACGACCTCCTCGACATTGCCAAGATCGAAGCGGGTAAAATGGCTGTAGAAAACAAACCAGTCCATTTGGCGGCTGTCTTTGAGGAAGCGCGCGTGCTCATGGATGTGCAGGCGACCCAGAAAGGGTTAAAACTCTCATTCCAGACCGCGGAGGGCGAAGACATTGACGTGAGAGGCGATCCTCGGCGGCTCAAGCAGGTTTTGGTGAATCTCATCGGTAATGCAATCAAGTTCACCCCGGTGGGGAGCGTGCGCGTCACCGCGTCCGGCAGCGCCGACGGCGAGTGGTGTCAGATCAGCATCGTGGATACGGGCATCGGCATCTCCGGCAAGATGCTCGAGCGCCTGGGGAAAGCCTTTGTGCAGGTTGATGCAGATAGCACGCGACGCTCTGGCGGGACCGGGCTGGGCTTGGCCATCTCCCGCGCCCTTATCGAGCTTATGGGGGGAACCTTTAGAGTCGATAGCCAAGGCGAAGGCGACGGCACAACGGTGACGTTACGCCTCCCTCTGGTCCGTTTGTCCTCCGTTTCCATTGAGAATCCTCTGACCAGCTCTCCCCAGACCCGATAATAACTCTCTTATTCTGTTCCGCCGTATGATGATCCATGGCACTCAATAAATGAGGGTCCATCGTAAGGGTCTGTTGCGGGTGACCGTCGGGCATGCTACAAGCGTCCTGGCGTGGAGCCGAAACTGCGTACGACACGAGTACACGATGAAAGAGGTCATCTTTCTCAAGCGCATGGTGCAACAAGTCAATGCGCGAAGGGTTCTCGAGCTCGGCACCTTCGATGGCGCAAGCGCTCTTGCCATGGCTGAATGCCTGCCCGATGATGGAGAACTCATCACCTGCGAGATCAATTCCGGCCTGGCCGGGCTCGCTCGCAAGCGAGCCAGCCGGCATGCGCATGGACACAAGGTCGACGTCCGGACAGGCCCCGCACTAGAAACGTTGCGTCACTTAGCTGGACCGTTCGAGCTTATCTTCATTGATGCCGACACGCAGAACTACGTTCATTACTTTCACCTCGCCATGGAGCTGCTGGGACCGTCCGGTGTTCTCTTGATAGACAATATGCGTGCGAGCGAATTGGTCATGAGCGGCGGAGGCCCTGAGACTAATGACTCGGCCGTCGCGATTCTCGAACTTGCCCGGGAGCTGGCATCGGATTCCCAACTGGATGTTCAGTTGGCACCGGTCCGGGACGGGGTCATGGTAATCACAAGGCGCCGGCGAGGCGATCTTCTTGAGCCTTGACTAGATGAAGCCCATCGTTCCGAAAGCAATCGAATCGTACGCTGCGGCCCATTCAGTCCCCGAATCCACGGTCTGCCGGTTGATACGCGAGGAGACCTTTCGGACTCAGGAAGCGCCCCAAATGTTAGTGGGACCTTTGGAGGCCGCATTTCTCAAGACTCTGATCCAGTCCATTCGCGCAAAGCGTGTACTGGAGATCGGAACATTCACCGGCTACAGCGCGCTCTCAATGGCCGAAGCGCTCCCGGATGATGGGCAGGTCATCACCTGTGAAGTAGATCCTGGTACTGCGTCGCTGGCCCAGACTTTTTGGGATCGCAGTCCACACGGGAAAAAGATAGAAGTTCGCATTGGTCCCGCGCTCGACACGCTGACCACCCTCTAGTGGTTCCTTTGACTTGATTTTTATTGATGCGGATAAGATCAACTATGTTGCGTATTACCGGTGCGGGCTCGAGCTGCTCTCTCCTGGGGGAGTCATCCTCATCGATAATGTGCTCTGAAGCGGCGATGTTCTCAGTACGACGTCACAGGACCCGTCGACCGCCGCCATTCAAGAGTTGAACCGGTTCGTGGCGTCCGATCCGCACGTTCTCGCCGTGCTGCTCCCCCTTCGCGACGGCGTCTTTATGATCACCCCGAAATAACTCTCAATCCGAGCATGTCATTCTGAGCGTAGCGAAGTATCTCATTCGCTTCTCCCGAACAAGATAGCGAGGGTTAGCGGCAATACCGAAGTCACAAGAACAAACCGCCCGACGATTCTCGCCTCGGCAAGGGCGGAATGCTTCGACAAGCTCCGCACGAACGGCGGGACTAACGTTCGAACAATTTCACCTGCCCTGTCTGGGGATCGTAACCGACGGTCAGTTTTCCCTCCATGACTTGCAGCAAATGGTCGCCCGCCAGCGCGCGCCGCCAACCTTGCAGAATGGGCAACTTCTCCGCCTCGCCTCGCCCGCGCTCAAGCGCAAAGACCTCCAAGTCCGCAGAAGAGGCGAGCAGTTGCGGCGAGATCGATGCTTCGATGGAGCGGACCTTTAACGCCGTCACGAGGAGATCGGCAAGGCCCGCCGACTCAGGATCCATCCGCTTTCGCTTTTCGGCAAGCGGCAGCTCGCGTTCCGGCACGGCCAAGCCTCGCTGAATCGCGACGACCAGCGACTCGCCGTATTTGTCCACGTGTGAGGGCTGTAATCCTCGCAGATTCCGAAGTCCTTCAAGGTTGGTCGGTCCACGCCGGGCGATCTCAAGCAGCATGTCATCACGCAAGACTCTGCCGCGAGGCCGGTCACGCTTTTGAGCCTCATGTTCGCGCCAGACCGCCAGTTCGCGCAGGATAGCCCGCGCGCGAGGCCTGAGGCCTTCCCAACCACGGATCCGCTGATAGCGCAACTGCGGAGCACGCGCTTCTTCGCCGGTAATGGCCTGAAGCCGGCGAAACTCTTCCTCGGCCCATTCCAGGCGCCCAAGTGCTGTCAACCGCTCGCGCAGATGGTCATGAAGCTCGAACAGGTAACGGACATCTTCAAGGGCATAATCGACCTGCTGGGCAGTCAGCGGGCGTTGCGCCCAGTTGGTGAAGGTCTCCGTTTTTTCCAATGAAACTCCCACAACTTGTTGGACAAGTTGGGCATATCCGATCTGAGTCCCATACCCCACCATCGCGGCAGCCACTTGCGTGTCGAAAACTGGGCCCAGCGCACCACCGCCCTCGGCCGAAAAAATTTCGAGGTCCTGCCGGCCGGCGTGCACGATCTTCAGAATGTTGGAGTCCGTCAAGAGATCGAGGAATGGACCGAGGGTCGGAACAGCACGGCGATCGATGATAGCGATGACATCATCGGTCGCGACCTGGATGGTCTCGAGGCGAGGCGCGTACGTCTCCTCGCCCATGAACTCCGTATCGAGCGCCAGCCGAGGAGCGTTCCGGAGCCGCCCTGACAATTCAGTCAGGCCGGCGACGTCCTTGATATACTGCGCAGGCTCATGCTTTTTAGGCACTCGGCATCTTGCTCCCAAAATGGCGGAACCCGGAGCATTATACGTGAAAACCTGGAAGGGTAGAAACGAGCGTCTGCGCCGTGCTGTCTTGGACGGCGAAGCCGCATTCCAGAACGACCGGCTACTTGCGCACGAAGATTTTGGAGTCTTCACCCGTAAAACCGGTGAGCGTGAGCATTTCAAGGCCCCTGTTGCCAGCGGGCACCGTGGCGGTCACGGTCTTGTCATCGCGCTGAGTGAATTTCGCAGGACTGCCCGGCCCGAACGACACACCGCTCACGCAGCCGGCCTTCCCAAAATTGACACCGGTGATCGTCACCTTATCGCCGGTCCTGCCTTCATCCGGAGTGATATTGTTGATCTTTGGGGTCGCAGTCGAGCAGCTCTGCGACTTCCCGACCTTATCGGCGCCCGAAGCGCGTATGCTTTTGACGCCGCCCCCTGGCGGGGTGATTGAAGCCACGTCTTTCGTCAGTTTCTTGTTCTTATGGGGATCTTCAGCCGCTGCCGTCATAGTACCTGCAAAGACAAGCACCGTTGCGATTATCACCAGACGGCCTAGATACGTCATCTTCTCGCCCTCCTCGGCTGAAATAAGTACAATAAACTAGTATGTATATACTAGTATAAACAATGGCGGGAGTCAACGTCGATGCTCAGAATGGACCAGCCAGGAGGGTCCCAGGGCTGATCTATTACGGAAGCAACGATACCACGGGGGACCGTTCAAGATGGGAGAAGATGTCAGTGGCGGAGACGGCGAAGTTCATGAAAGGTCAGCCCGGATTAGCGGGGAATGCCGTAGCGAGGCGGCTGAGACCGAAGCCAGCCGGGGGTTCTCGCAAGCGAGGGCGACACAGGCGTACCCGCTGCGGTACGTCGAGGAAAACGAGTGAGAAAAGCCGCGGCGGGCGAGAGGATCGGCCGACGCAGTAGGTATTCGTGGGTACTCCGGGCGAAAGGCCAGATTCCAAGTATGAATGTTCCTGCGAGGCTGATGTAAACCTTCTATACAATGTTTAACGTGCAGTATTATAATGTTGTGCTTAAAACTTCTCGCTAGCTACGTAAAAAGCTTGTAGGATTGTCACGGATCATAAAACTGATTGGTGCGATAGACCAATCCGTCGCCTGAATAGTTAGCCCCCTAAGAGCAGTAAGGAGGATACAAATGCAGTTGTTAGACGTCGCATCGACAGGGACCAACTATCAATACCGGTGGCCTGACACCTCCACGGAAACATATGCATCATGGGTTGAGTACCGAGCTCACTCAGCCGACGGAAATCACCCCGTACGAGTTGCCTTTGGCGACCGCGATACCTATGGCAAACCACGGCGTCGAGTTCTTGTTCTGATTGACGGCCACCCACACGCTGAGTTCCTTGGAGCCGATGATTTTGATTGCACGGGCGACATCCTGTCGGAGATCAAGGTTCCAGGTGATGTCGGGGAGAGAATGTGCCGTTACCCAGACGAGGTGGTTCCTGAGAGGTATGGCGGTCTCCCTGTCCTTGGGCTCACAACAAGGGTGTCAGGGCCGGGAGTCCACAACGCATGAGCAGTCGTTGCCAACGTTTCGGATCATCGTACCATATGTGACTTGGCTGCGTTACGGCGGGCCGAGCGCAATCGATGAGCTGGATTGCGAAAGAACGGTGGCGGATTTATTTTTCTACATATTGGTGAACGCCCCGTCTTCCGTCGCATCGTGGTGAGTCCGCACCGAAAATAATTCTGGTCCGGTTTCGGGGATCGCTGCATTTCACGAGACAATCCCGCCACACTCAGGCCACGTCCTGGTAAAGGTACTTCTGGAAACCTGCGAATATCTTTCCGATTTCATCCGGCTTCCCGAGATCAGTCACGGCATCGGCGATGGAGTCGTGGTATTTGAGTCGGAGCAACGGAATCAACTTCTCTTGGTCGAGCTCTTCCACGCCCACACTGACGTAATGCGAGAGTACGAAGTCAAGGAAAATCTGCTGCTTGCTGTTAAAGTGGGTGCTGATCTCCACCTTGGCCTTCGCTGCACGATCTTCACGGCTGAGTGGCGGCAGCGCGTAGGCCACGTGAGCCAACACATCGAAGAGGTCGCTATTATCGGCATCAATGATCCTTTGCATCTCGGCCAATTGCTCTTTTCCGAACCCTTTTTCCGCTAATCCTTCCAGGAGTTTCATACGGG
>JBBRRL010000031.1:0-10600 GCA_038200775.1 Nitrospirales bacterium | reverse complement strand
GGCCGCACGCTGGCGACACTCACCGCCTCCGGACAGGAAAAACTTCACAAAGGGTTCGAGCCTTTACCGGAGGGGTTTCGCTATGTTCCTTTTAACGATGAACACGCCTTAAGCGCCGCAGTCTCTGCAAGGACGGCTGCCGTCATCGTTGAGCCGGTGCAGGGAGAAGGCGGCGTCCGGGTAGCAACGCCTGCTTTCTTAAAGGCGTGCCGTGAAATTACGAGGGCACACGGGGCCCTGCTGATCTACGACGAGATCCAAACCGGCATTGGCCGGACTGGCAAACTGTTTGCTTATGAGCATTATGGTGTGGCGCCGGACATTATGACGCTTGCCAAAGCCTTGGGCGGCGGGATACCGATTGGCGCATGCCTCGCCACCAATCCGGTAGCTGTTGCATTTACGCCCGGCAGCCATGGCTCAACGTTTGGCGGCAACCCTCTGGCGTGCATGGCCGCCCTGGCGGTCATGGAAGTGATCCTGGAGGATCAAGACATTCTCGGGCACTGCACCCGCATGGGTGAGCATTTTCTCAAAGCCTTAAAGGACCTCCAGTCGGGCTGTCCGGTAATCACCGATGTGCAAGGCCTAGGCTTGATGATTGGTGTTGAGGTAACCGTGAATGCGAAAGATATTGTCCACGATCTACGAAAACGCGGGATACTGGCCAATGCGACCAGTGAACGCATGCTCAGGTTCGTGCCGCCCTTGATTGTGACACAGGCGGAAATCGACCGTGTCCTCGTTGTTCTTGGTGAAGTCCTTGAGGCCCGGCGGTGACGTCTTTACATCCACACCTACTAGCGGTTCATGATCTCTCCCGTGCTCAGATCATCGCTCTCTTTCGCGAGGCCGCTGATCTCAAAGCGATGCGACGCCGGGGGCTGCCGGCCCAACGGCTGAGCGGGAAGACCCTGGGATTGTACTTCGAGAAGCCATCCACACGCACACGGGTTTCTTTTGAGGCCGGGATGAATCAGCTTGGCGGTCAGTCCCTGTTCCTCTCGGTCGCGGACATTCAAATGCGCCGCGGGGAAAGCGTCGCCGACACCGCGCGCGTGCTGTCCCGCTACCTCGATGGCCTCGTCATCCGTTCCTACGATCATCAGAGCGTAGAAGAATGGGCAAAAAACGCGACCATACCCGTGATTAACGGTCTTACAGATCTGCATCACCCCTGCCAGGGGCTGTCCGATCTGTTCACGATTCGGGAGAAAAAACAACATCTGAAGGGAGTGAAAATCGCGTACGTCGGCGATGGCAATAATGTGGCGAACTCGTTGCTGGAGGGGGCGGCGATCACCGGCATGGCCATCAGTGTTGCCTGCCCCTCGGGATATGAGCCGGATGGGGCGATTGTGGACTGGGCGCGCGAGCGTTCCCGTCACACGGGCGGGTCGATCGAAATATTGCGCGATCCATTTGTCGCTGTGAAAGGCGCGGATGTGCTCTACACCGATGTATGGACCAGCATGGGCCAGGAAAAAGAGCAAGCGCGCCGGGTGAAAGTCTTGAGCCCCTACCAGTTGAATAGCCGGCTATTGGGGGCGGCGAAAAAGGACGCGATCGTCATGCATTGTTTGCCCGCGCACCGAGGTCAGGAGATTACCACGTCGGTATTGGATGGCCCGCAGTCCGTCATATTGGATCAAGCCGAGAATCGGCTGCATGTTCAGAAAGCCATTCTCATTCGCCTGCTGCGGGATAGATAAACCTATGCGCCGCGCAAAACTTCGTCCTAAGCGGGTGGTCCTTGCCTATTCGGGCGGACTTGACACCTCCGTCATCTTGAAATGGATGCAAGACACTCTCGGGTATGAAGTCGTGGCCTTCTGCGCTGACTTAGGCCAGGGCGAGGACATGAAAGCTGTCCGAGCAAAAGCCATGAGGCTGGGGGCCATCAAGGTCTATATCGAGGACCTGCGCGAGGTATTTGCGCGGGACTATATTTTCCCGATGCTTCGCGCCAATGCGATCTATGAGGGGAGCTATCTCCTCGGCACCTCCATCGCTCGGCCGTTGATCGCACGGCGCCAAATGGAGATTGCGGAGCGCGAAAATATCGAGGCGGTTGGCCATGGAGCTACCGGGAAGGGCAATGATCAGGTCAGATTTGAGCTTACGTATCTGGCGTTGAACCCTTCCATCAAGATTATCGCACCTTGGCGGGAATGGACCTTCCGCTCGCGCCAAGACTTGATCGACTACGCCAAGCACCACGATATCCCGGTCACTGCGACGAAAGCGAAACCGTATAGCACGGACCGGAATTCGTTCCACGTCAGTTATGAAGGTGGCATTCTCGAAGATCCCTGGAAAGAAGCGCCCGAGGACATCTTTCAGATGACCGTCTCGCCCGAAAAGGCGCCAGCGAAGCCCCTCTATGTTGAGATCGACTACCAGCAGGGCAATCCCGTGGCGCTGGACGGCGGACGGCTTTCGCCCGCCGCTCTGTTGGCTGAGCTCAATGAGCGAGGCGGGGCGCATGGCATCGGCCGGATTGATATTGTGGAAAACCGCTATGTAGGAATGAAATCGCGGGGAGTGTATGAAACGCCCGGGGGCACGATCCTGCATGCCGCGCACCGCGCGGTCGAATCGCTTACGCTGGACCGGGAGGTCCTTCATCTGAGGGATTCGCTCATTCCTCGCTATGCCGAGATGATCTATTACGGATATTGGGAGGCGCCTGAGCGCCACATGCTGCAGGCGGCGGTCGATGAGTCGCAGCGCGATGTCACGGGGACGGCTCGCGTGAAACTCTATAAGGGGAGCTGCACCGCCGTGGGCCGGCGGTCTCCGCGCTCGTTGTACCGCCTTGATATGGCGACTTTCGAGCAAGATGAAGTCTATCGACAGAAAGATGCAGAAGGCTTCATCCGGCTGAACGGGCTAAGGCTCGCTATCCGCGCGTCACGCAAACGACTCAAAGGGTTCGGTTGAGCATGAAGTCCAGGAAAAAAATGCCGTCAGGTAAGGCCCGTCACAAACCCTGGGGCGGGCGTTTCCGTGTCGCAACAGATCCGGACGTCGAAGCCTTCACTTCTTCCATCGCCGTGGATTGGAGGCTGTACCGACACGACATCGCAGGGAGTCTGGCGCATTGTAAAGCACTTGAGCGCGCCGGAATTTTGACTTCGCGTGAGGCCGGCCTTCTTGCGAAAGGCCTCCAACAGGTAGAGCGCGAGATTAGCGAAGGGCGCTTCCAGTTTCTTCCCGGGCAGGAAGACATTCATATGGCCATCGAGTCGCGTTTGACTTCAATCGTCGGAGCAGTTGGTGGAAAGCTTCACACGGGCCGGAGCCGCAATGATCAGGTCGCCCTGGACTTGCGCCTCTATTTACGCAGCGCCGTCGTAGATGTCATCGCTGACTTGAAAAAACTCCAGCACACCCTCATCAGCGTCAGCCGCCGGGAGCTCGGAACCGTCATGCCCGGTTACACGCATTTGCAGCGAGCGCAACCTGTTCTTCTCGCGCACCATCTCCTCGCCTACGTCGAAATGGCAGAGCGGGACAAGGACCGGCTCCGTGATGCGATCCCGCGCATCAATGTGATGCCCCTGGGCTCAGGGGCCCTGGCCGGAACCAACTATCCCTTAGACCGGGCATACACGGCGCAGCTCTTGCACTTCCCTGCGATCAGTCAGAACAGCCTGGACGCTGTCTCCGACCGCGATTTTGTCGTGGAAACTCTTGCGGCGCTCTCACTGATCATGGCGCATGCCTCACGGCTGGCCGAAGAATTGGTTCTCTGGTCGTCACAGGAATTCGGATTCATCGAACTAGCTGACTCCGTCTGTACCGGCAGCAGCATGATGCCCCAGAAAAAAAATCCGGACATCCCAGAGCTGATTAGAGGGAAGACAGGCAGGGTCTATGGCCATCTGGTCAACCTGCTGACGACACTCAAGGGGCTTCCCTTGGCCTATAACCGCGATTTACAAGAGGATAAAGCGTCGGTGTTCGATGCTGTTGATACGGTTCAGGCCTGCGTTGCCATGTTGACCAAGACGCTCCAAGGCATGACGGTCAGACGGCATGTGATGGCGGCAGCGGCGTCATCAGGATACCTCTTGGCGACTGAGCTAGCGGACTATTTGGTCCTCAAGGGCGTTCCGTTTCGAGCGGCGCATGAAATCGTTGGCCGTCTCGTCGGAAACTGCTTGGACCGCGGCAAGGATTTGAAAGAGGTGAGCTTGGAAGACCTTCGTGTCTTCTCGAAGTCGTTTGAAAAAGACGCGCTGGATATGCTCACGGTCGAAGGGGCATTGGAGCGGAAAGCTCAAATTGGCGCGACCGCGCGCCAACGTGTGGGCGCCCGACTCACTGCGCTGGAGAAGGAATTCAGAACACAGTCAGAGCGATGATGTATACGGCACGCGTCATGATCGGGGGAATTGTGCTCAGTTTTCTCGTATTCGCGGGGGGCTGTGGCAAAAAAGCCGCCCCGGTGACTCCCGGCGAGCCGCCCGCTACGCAACCAAGCCAAGAGAAGGATCGTCAGACGTTGCCCCCTCAATGAGGGAGAGCATTCTGGCTGCGACAAGAGTACACTAAGAGACTTCCAGTGATCTCTAGCCGTAGCACGACTTTAATGCCCAGATGAGGTGATGTAATGCAGCTCGTGAAACTCTCGCAGCCGAAGCGAAAAAAATTGTTGCTGGTGGATCCCTATCCACGGGACAACCCGTATCACCTTGGGCCAAGTGAAAGAAAGGCCATCTGGTTTCCCAAATTGAGCCTTCCGGTTATCGCAGCTTATACCCCGGAGCATTGGGACGTCGAAATCCAGGATGAGGCGGTGCGCGACATCGACTTTGAGCATCCAGCCGACATGGTCGGCATCTCAATCATGACCTGTTACGCTCCGCGCGCGTATGAGATCGCTGCGGAGTTCAGGAGGCGTGGCGTGCCGGTCGTCCTCGGGGGCGTGCATCCCACCTATTGCGCCGACGAGGCATTGCAGCACTGCGATGCAATCGTCACCGGAGAGGCGGAGGATACATGGCCGCGCCTCGTCAGCGATTTTGAAAAGGGTCAGATGCAGAGGCACTACAAAATGGACGGGTTCCCGGCGCTTGACAACTATCGCCGACCTCGCGTTGAGCTCCTCGCGGACTCGGCCTACATGACTCGGCAGTGCACCTTTACCACGCGAGGATGTCACTTTGACTGTGAGTTCTGCAGTGTTTCGCCCTTTAACGGAAAGAGCACGCGTCGACGGCCGGTGGCGGAAGTCATCACAGAGATCAAGCGCGTGCGCGAGTTTGTGTGCGGCGAGCTTGTGGGACGCCTGGGAAAGGGCTCGATGCTGGATGCGCTTGCGCTGGCGGCCAAGATCCGCTTCGGAATCGAGGATGGCGGCATCGTCGCATTTGTAGACGATCTCCATAACAGTAATCGAGCGTATTGCCGGGAACTGTGGGCCGCGCTGAAGCCCTTGGGTCTCAAATGGGGGTGCCAGTCCACGCTGTTTCTCGGGGATGACGAGGAGATGGTCAAGCTCGCAGCGGAAAGCGGGTGTGTGTCGGTTTTCGTAGGGATGGAATCGATCTTCGAAGAGAGCCTTGGCGAGACGCACAAGCCGTTCAATCGGGTCAAGAAATTCGAAGAGGAAATTCAGACATTTCATAACCATGGCATCATGGTGAACCCGGGGATCGTGTTCGGGTTTGATAATGACGATGAGTCCGTGTTCGAGCGCACAGTGGAATTTCTGGTCCGGAACAAATGCGAGCTGGCCTACTTCAATGTGCTCACGCCGTTGCCGGGGACGCCGCTGTACACGCGCTATGAGGCCGCCGGCCGGATCTTCGACCGCAACTGGGCGCACTATGACGGAAAGCATGTCACATTTTATCCTACCCGCATGACACCTGAGCAGCTGGAAAACGGCTTCTACTGGGCGAACCATACCTTCTATTCGATCCCGAATATTTATCGGCGATTGGCGCATACAGGCCAGCGGCTGGCGCCGCGATTGATTATGAACCGCGAGTTCCGTCGCGTGATCAAGCGCGCCTGCCCGAAAGCCCAGCTGAGTCCAGTAGCATCGGTGATCAAAACTTTACAAGCAAAGCTGCCGTCGGTCAGGATGGAAAATTCGATCCCCAACGCGTTGCTCGCCCTCAAGAAGGTCTCAGGTCAGGTGGACCAGTTCCTCAGCATCAAGACGCGCAAGCATGAAAAGCTCACTGCCCTGATGGTGGAGTTGGAGGGCGCGCTCGACCATTTGAACGCGGCTGAGTTAAAAACCCGTCTCGCGGATGCCGCGAACAAAGCCAAGCTGGATATCATTCTGAATTTTGAGCATCTGCGGCACGCCACGCCTCAAGCCTTGCACACCCTGCTGGACGGCGACTTCTTTAAACAAGCGGCTCCGTCCGCGCGAGTGCGTTATCGAAAGCTCAAGGATGCGTTCGGCTTGGCGGCCGATGATATTAATTTTCATAGCCTAGATCTCTTCGAGGAAGAGCCGCAGAATGCCTGATTTTCGGTATCTGGACGGGGAACTCTACTGCGAATCCGTCCCGTTTCAGAAAATCGCCGAAACCGCAGGGACTCCGTGTTACGTATACAGCCATGCGGGACTGATCCGACAGTTTCGCGCCTTCGATACTGCGTTTAACGACATTCCCCACATCACGGCCTACGCCATCAAGGCAAATTCCAACATTGCCGTCTTGCGACTGCTGGCCGAGGAAGGCGCCGGAGGCGATATTGTTTCCGGGGGGGAGTTGTATCGTGCATTGCAAGCCGGCCTCACGCCCCACCGGATCGTTTTCGCGGGGGTTGGGAAGACGGATGAAGAGATCCGTTATGCGCTACGGTCCGATATTCTGATGTTCAACGTGGAGTCTTCGGCCGAGCTCGTGGCCATCGATCGAGTAGCTGGCGAACTCCATACTCATGCGCGGGTAGCGCTGAGGATCAATCCTGACATCGATCCCCAAACCCACCCATATATCTCAACCGGCCTGAAGAAGAGCAAGTTCGGCATCAGTGCGGAGCAGGCGCTCGATGAATTTAAGCTCGCGACCACCCTTAAGAACATCGAGGTCGTCGGCGTGCACAAGCACATCGGCTCACAGTTGATGACTGTGAGCCCATTTGTTGAAGCCTTGAGAAAAATTCTTGGCCTTGTCGAGCAGCTCAAGGGGATCGGGGTGGAAATCCGCTACCTCAACGTCGGCGGCGGGCTCGGCATCACGTACCAGGACGAAGTGCCGCCTCAACCTGCGGATCTCGCGCGGGCGATCTCACCGCTTCTCAAGGACCTTAAATGTGTCTTGATCTTTGAGCCGGGTCGCTCTATCGTCGGGAACGCCGGCGTCCTCCTGACGAAGGTCCTTTATCAGAAGACCAACCCGGATAAGACCTTCCTGATCGTGGATGCCGCCATGAACGATCTCATCCGGCCGTCCCTGTACGGCGCCTATCATGAGATCAAGCCCGTGCGGGAGAACCGCGGCAAGGCGAAAAAGCAGGTGCTCATAGACGTCGTGGGGCCGGTCTGCGAGTCTGGGGACTTTCTCGCGAAGGATCGGATGATGGCATTAGGCGATCCCGGCGACCTCCTTGCCGTAATGAGTGCCGGCGCCTATGGGTTTAGTATGGCGTCGAACTATAATTCCCGGCCGCGGGTTCCAGAAGTGCTGATTCGGGATGGAGAGATCCATGTGATTCGGGCGCGGGAAGACTATGCGGATCTGGTCAGGGGGGAGACAATCCCTGCCTTTCTAAAGTAGAGCCATGAAAAAAATCCCGTTCATGAAGTTCTCCGGCGCTGGCAATGACTTCATTGTGATCGATAATCGCGGCCGGCTCATCGAGCCAAAGGCCATGGCTTCATTTGTCGCGCACGTATGCCGCCATCATCTCTCAGTCGGCGCCGATGGCTTGATCTTCATTGAAAAGTCCCGGGGAGCCGACTTCCGCTGGCGCTTCTTTAATGATGACGGGGGCGAGGCCGACTTCTGCGGTAACGGCGCCCGGTGCGCCGCACGATTTGCCTACCTAAAGAAAATTGCGACCAAAGCGATGCGGTTTGAGGGAAAGGCGGGGATCGTGGAAGCAGAGGTGCATGGCTACCGGGTCACGGTACGCGTGCCGGACCCGTCGGCGGCCGAGGTCAACCTTCATATCCCGATCGACGGCACGCCTCACGAAGGCCATAGTATCAACACCGGAGTTCCCCATTGCGTGTATTTCGTCCCCAACACCGTGCAGACCGATGTGCTGGGGATTGGGCGGGCCACCCGGTTTCACGACGTCTTCGACCCGGAGGGGACCAATGTGAACTTCGCCCACGTCGTGGATCGCCATAACATTCGGATTCGGACCTATGAGCGCGGGGTCGAAGGGGAAACCCTGGCTTGCGGCAGCGGGTCGATCGCGGCCGCTCTTATCGCGGCGCTCGTGCATAAAGTGGAATCGCCTGTCACGGTCGTCCCGAAGAGTGGGCTGGCCTTAACGGTCAGCTTTCAGCGTGACGGAGAACGCTTTACAGACGTGACGCTGACGGGAGAAGCGCGCGCGATCTATGACGGCTTTATGCGCCCTGACGCGTGGGAGTACGAGGTGGCATGAGTTTTACCGGCTCCATTGTCGCAATCATCACCCCCTTTCGAAACGGCAAGGTTGACGAACCCGCCCTTCGCGATTTGATTGAATGGCAGATCGCCAATGGTACCGACGGAATCGTTCCGTGTGGAACCAGCGGGGAGTCCGCGACTCTGACATATGAAGAACATAACCGTGTCATCGAAGTGACGGTCCAGACCGCGAAGGGCCGGGTACCGGTCATCGCGGGTACAGGATCGAATTCCACGGAAGAAGCCATTGCGCTGACGCGGCATGCCAAGGAAGTCGGCGCAGACGGGGCGCTGTTGATTTCGCCTTATTATAATAAGCCGACCCAGGAAGGACTCTTCCTTCACCATCGTGCGATTGCTGAGGCGGTCGACCTTCCACAGATTCTGTACAATATTCCAGGACGCACGGCTGTCAATGTCACTCCACAGACAGTCGCGCGGTTGTCCAAGATCAGGAACATCGTCGGCGTCAAGGAAGGGTCAGGGTCGCTCCAGCAGGTAAGCGACATCGTGCATCTCTGCAGCGATCGATTCACCGTTCTTGCCGGCGATGACGCGCTCACGCTACCGATGCTGGCCGTCGGTGCCCGTGGCGTAATCACCGTCACGGCGAATGTTGCCCCTGCTGACATGGCCGGAATGATCGATGCCTGGACGGCAGGGGACCTTGCCGAGGCGCGCCGCTTGCACTACAAACTCTATCCGCTCTTTCAAGCGCTGTTCTTGGAAACCAATCCCATACCGGTCAAGCAGGCAGTGGCTCTGATGGGTAAATGCGCGCCAGAACTTCGTCTCCCACTCTGCGCTATATCGCAAGAAAATCTCGACAAGCTCACGCAGGTAATGAAAGATCTCCGGTTGATTTAGGGAGGGACGGGTCCTGTCCGTGAACAGCCCCGGCGTGCTCGCTCCCGAAGCCCAAGTCGCTGCGCGCGGTCCGGGCGCCCGTTCGCGGCCACCCGTTCAGCTAAGTAACCTTCGATTACGGGCGGCCCGAGTCGTCAGGCTTAGGGCGCTACCTGCTGCAGCAATCAACCTCCGATATGAGAAGGTCAGGGGAAAAGATGGACGGGGGCCTGCCGCTGACCACCCACTGGCTTCACGAAACGCTCCAGGCGGTGAAGGCCTCCGGTCAGCGTCACCCGTCAATCTAATCAGCCTGCGATATGAGAAGGTCAGGGGAAAAGATGGGACGGGTCCAGTCGCCGAAATTCCCTCGCCTCTTGAGGGAGAGGGTTAGGGTGAGGGGATTCCGAATCGCGTTCGTCAGGTTTTGCAAATGTTTCCGACCTAGGAAATTACCTGTCCATTTTTGAACTTTTTGGGTTTGCCATACTGTCGAATGTCTGATATTCAGTCATCATAAAAGCTGGTTATTTTCCCTCCTTACGGCGAGGCAAGCTAATGATTAAGGTTCTTGTGGCTGGGGCTGGCGGACGGATGGGGGGCCGCTTGATCAGCCTGATCACAGAATCCAAGTCTTTGCAGCTCGCGGGCGCCATAGAAAAGAAGGGCCATCCTGCAATCGGCCGGGATGCGGGAGAAGTTGCGGGGGGCCAGCGGCAAGATATTCCGATTACCGACGACTTGACCGTACTTGCCGAAAAGGCCGATGTGCTGATCGAATTTACCGCCCCCGAGGCCACCCTGGCCCATATAGAGATTATGGCGGGCCACAAGAAGGCAATGGTTATCGGGACCACCGGCCTTTCTGCCGAACAAGTCTCTGGGCTAAAGACGAAAACGAAGGAGATGCCCTGTGTGTTTGCGCCCAACATGAGCGTCGGCGTGACGCTCATGTTGAAGGTCATCGCGGAGATGGCGCGACGGTTGGGCGATGACTACGATGTGGAGGTGCTGGAGGCCCATCACCGTCTCAAAAAGGACGCGCCGAGCGGGACCGCGCTGAGGATCGCCCAGGTGCTAGCCGAGGCCACAGGAAAGGACCTGAGCCAGGTTGCCGCCTATGGCCGTCAAGGCATGATCGGCGAACGCAAGCGCGG
>JBBRRL010000030.1:0-10823 GCA_038200775.1 Nitrospirales bacterium | reverse complement strand
TCGTGTTTCGAGGAGCAACTCCTTCACGCCGTCAATCGACAGATGCCGATCCGATCGGAGTTCGGCGCGTCGCTTTTCGTACAGCCCTGTAATAAACGGCAGCTCACCAAGGACGAAATAGAAACTCCCGGCCGAGACTCTGTACGTCTCAGGCCCCGCCACCGGCAGCTCCGGGCTGCGATACGAGGTCCGCTGGAGATAGGCCTCTCTCACATACGGCCAGTCCTGCACGGGACACAAGGCCAGAATGGATTCATAATCGAGCTCGAGTTCATGCAGACGGAATGCCATCCAGGCAATTCTGGCTTCGCGCTGGCTTCCAGGTGTGGGCCGCGCGGCCGACGGCAGCGCGGCTGCCGCATAGGCAGCGACCGATACGGCTTTGAGCATGTAGGGGTCTGGGACGTGGATCGGGTCCGGCTCGTAGTTGCGGACATCGCGATCGAGATATGCGCGTCGAATACCCTCCCCCATTGCGACGCGTATCCCCATGACCACCCCTTGGCAAGGATCAATCGGTACAAAGCTCGCGATGGGTGACGGACGAGTACGCGTTTCGTCAGGAACGGGATTGACCTCGGCAGCATCATCGTCGGGGTCTTCGCGCAAGACGACGACCGACACGGTGGGAAGATCGCCGATCGCAGCTTCGACGGCCTGGCTCACGGATTCAGGCAGCGGCACCGCGAGACAGTCATATGGCCGAGCAATCAGCGTCTCACGGACTTCCTGCGCCATATCGCCGTTCGCATGAACCATCGGCAAGATTTCAATCCGCGAGGAAAGACGCAGCACGGACTCAGCCGCAGGGGAGCGCATCACCATAGCGTCAGCGATCGGGATGAAGAGGATCGTTGTCTTCGAAAAAGAAGTCGCCGAGGCCGCGCAAAGACCCTTGGTCTCCGAGCGCGCGGGCTCGTCCTCTGGACAAGGCGCCGAGGTCCCGTGCTTCCTCGCCGAGTACTTGAATGAGAGACTCCTGCCATGCAGCGTCTTTCGACATCGGATGCTGCGGATCCTGCGCAAGGCGCTTGAGAGCATATTGAAGGATGTGGATTCCGTCGCGAACCGAGAAGTCCAGGTCAAGTCCGTGTGCCTCCTGGAGAAACCCAACGGTCAAGGCCAGAAGGTCGGCGGGAGCGAACGGAAGATGGTACATCAAGATCGCCATCTCGTCGTGCTTATCAGGAAAGCCTAGGTGCAAGGTTGGCTGGAGCCTGGACATAATGTAGTCTGGGACCTCATACGTCGAGGCATCCTCATTCATGGTGACACAGCACCGGAATTCGGGATCGGCTTTAATCTGGGCCCCTGCCACGATCGATTCCACGAATCGTCGCTGATCCAATAATGGCGCAAGCGACGCCCACGATTTCTCGTTCATACGATTGCCCTCATCCAAAACGCACGCGCCGCCCGTAAGCATGGCGGTGACGAGCGCCGACGCATGGTAGGAAATCTTGCCCGACTCTGCAAGGACCGGCGTGACGAGAAGATCTTCCGGACGCGTGTCGGCCGTGCATTGAAAAATATAGAGATCCTGCTTGCGGGCGTCGGCAGCAGCCATGGCCAAGGTGGTCTTCCCCACACCGGGAACTCCTGTGATCCGGGGAGACAGCGGTAAATCTTTCTCATCAATCACGAGCCAGCAGGCGAGCAACTGGGTGAGGACTTCGCGCTGGCCGATCCAATTGCGCGAGGTTGTGTCGGCATGGGCCAGGTGCAAGGTCACGCCGCCAACGTCAATAGTCCTGGCTTTGGCGCGTTGAAGGCCTCGGTCGGCAGACATCGGGAAAACCTACCATAGGGCTTGTCCAGCGTCAAATTAATGGTTTTCCGGGGGTGCGAACCCTGCGAAGGATCGTGTATGATACGCGCCAGACGTTGAAGGTGGCGGCTGCACTGTATAACGTCACGGTGGAAAGCGAGGAACACCATGGCCGAATCATCATCGTTCCCCCAGGGGGCCAAGCCCAAAGAAGCGCCGGATACAATTCAATTGATCAATGTCGTGGTGGTCCGCGATGGTGAAATGGTGAGCTCGCGGTGGGGAATACATCCGCAGCTCAAACGCGATCTGGCCCCCCCTGAGTGGCAGGAGCTCAACGATCATATGAACCGCGTCGTGGCCATTGTTGGATCAAAGTTTGCCGAACAGCTGTCGAAGCATGAAGGGAATATCCCCGGGCAAGGTACCGCCTGATGGAATCCGTTGACGGGACCGAGATCATTTCGTGTCCGAACGCCCACTGCGGTCAGCAACTCCGCATCCCTGCTGATGAAACATTAATGGTGACGTGCCCCAGCTGCCAGGCAAGTTTCACACACCGCCCGCAAAGCAAACGGATCTCAGAAGATCTTCGAACAAAGTCATGGACGCTCGGCGAGCTCATGCTCGCCATTTCCCGGGAATCAATGACGCTCTTGAAGCGACAGGCTCCGAATGCCCAAACATTGGAGCGCACGCAGGAGTGGGAAGGGTTTGTCGAGTTTCTGAAGGTTCTTTTCAATCTTGTCGATCGGGTAGCAACTCTGTACATCCCTGTCAGCGAATATCTTCAATTCCTGGACGCCGTCGAGGACGCAGTGATCGACCAAATGAACAACGCATTTCGCAAGCAGTCTGGTGGTGCCTACGACGAGACACCGTTGAAAGTCTCGATCGCCGCCGCTTTTGAGACGGCGCAGAACTTCTACCAGCCTCACCGTTTCATGATCACCGACGAAGGCCCGGACCGGGATCGATACCTGACCGCATTCGGAGAAGCCGTGGCCAACGTGTTGGGTCTTAAGGGAAACAAGATGATTGTGACGACGGCATCCATGTGCGCTGGTTCCAGCATTGCCGCCATTAAAGCCCTGTTGGAATCCAGCGATATCCGCCATCCCTCCGTCGCCGGCACTGCCTAGTTAGACCGCTCCGTGATTCGGCGGACGCTCACGAACCGCAACTTCGCGCTCTTCTTGACCGGACAGGGCCTCTCGCTGTGCGGAACGTGGATGCAAAGTCTCGCTCAGAGCTGGCTCGTGTACCGGTTGAGCGGCTCTCCCCTGCTCCTTGGCATGGTCGGCTTCGTCGGGCAGGCCCCCATCCTCGCGCTTGGGCTGGTGGGCGGCGTCCTGGCTGATCGCTGGCCCCGCCGAGAACTTCTGCTGATTACACAGACTCTCGCGCTCATCCAAGCAGGCCTTCTGGCTGGACTCACACTGAGTGGACACATCACGGTAGGCTGGATCATGGGGCTTGCCGGGCTTCTCGGAATCATCAATGCCGTGGACATGCCGGTGAGGCAATCGTTCATAGCCGACCTTGTGCCACGCGCTGATCTCTCCTCCGCTATCGGCCTTAACTCATCCGTATTCAACGCGGCGCGGATCATCGGCCCGTCAGCCGCAGGGTTTCTTGTCGCGGCGGTCGGGGAAGGCGTCTGCTTCTTGATCAATGCCCTGAGCTTTGTCGCAGTGATCGGATGTCTGCTGGCGATACAAGTTCCCCACAAACCATCAACCACGCAGGCACACGCCATGGCCTTCTTGACAGAAGGCCTACGCTACGCATGGGACACTCCGCACGTACGGGCGACTCTCAGTCTGATTGCGGTATTGAGTCTGACAGCGATGCCGTGCACGATATTGCTGCCCGTGTTCGCGGCCGAGGTTCTCCACAGCAATGCCGACGGCCTGGGGTTACTGATGGCAGCGACGGGCATCGGTGCTTTGGCCGGTGCCTTGCGCATCGCGCGGCGCACCACCGTTCGAGGCCTGGGGCGGCTGATCGCCAAGGCTGGACTCTTGTTCGGGCTGAGCCTCTTGGCTCTGGCCGCAAGTACAACGTTATGGCTCGCGATCTTTGTTCTGCTTGCAGTGGGTTATGGGATGATTACGGGCATGGCGGGCTGCAATACCCTGTTGCAGTCCCTCGTTCCCGACCAATTACGCGGGCGTGTGATGAGTCTCTACACGCTTTTTTTTCTCGGCACGGCGCCGATCGGAAGCCTCATCGCCGGGACCATGGCAGCGCACGTTGGAACACCGATCACGATCGCCGCCGGGGGAGTCGGTGCGATCCTCGGCGCGGTCGTGTTCTGGCATGCATTGCCCGGCATCCGACGTCATATCCGGGAGGAAGGCCTGCTCCCGCCCGAAGAAATCATTCCGGTAGGATAGCCTCTTCGGTGGCGTTGTTTCTCTTCGGCGGGGCAAAGAGCACGCGAAACTCCGTCTTTCCATCTGAATGCAGCTCGATTGTGCCGTTGAGTTGTTCGGTCAACATGCTCACGAGCTGAACCCCCAGCGAATTCGAATTGTGAAAATCCATATCCTTGGGAAACCCCACACCATCGTCCGCGACGATCAAAAGGGATTTCTCCTGCTCTTTTCGCAACTCGATTCGGATCTGGCCCTTCCGATTCTCTGGGAACGCGTGCTTCAGCGAGTTTGAGATCAATTCATTGATGATGAGTCCGCACGGAATTGCCGTGCCGACGTCCCAGGTCACGTCATCCACATTCACCTCGAGCTTAATGCGCTGCATGTCGACGTCGTAGGAAAGAAAGAGATTCGAGGCGAGATTACGAACATACTCGGCGAAGTCGATCTACGAGAGATCCTGCGAATGATACAGCTTCTCATGAATCAAGGCCATAGAGCGGATGCGGTTCTGACTTTCCGTGAATACATCCCGGGGAGGCTTATCCTTTTGGGTCTCGGATTGAAGCCGAAGCAGACTGGAGATAATCTGCAGGTTATTTTTTACGCGATGATGCACTTCTTTGAGCAATACTTCCTTTTCGCGTAGAGACGCCTTGATACGGTCCACTTCCACCTGCTTGCGCTCAGTGATGTCCTGCATGGCCAGCAGAACCATCTGCGTCCGCGTCTTCTCCCAAGAAATGACCCGCGCATTAAGCAGCATGGTGCGACGGCCGATCCGCGGAAACTCATTGTCTACTTCGAAGTCTTGAAACCGCCCGTTCTGTGGGATGAGGCTTTCCAGCATAGTCCGTAACTTGGGTATGTCCCACTGGCCTTTACCGAGATCGAAGAGGCTGCTGCCCTTCGTTTCCTCGGGAGCCACCCGAAACGTGTTGTAGAATGACCGGTTAGCCATCTTCACACGAAGCTGGTCATCGAGCACAATCAGAGGTTCCCATATCGTCTCAATAATACTCTCTGCATAATCTCGGGATTCCTTCAACTCTTCGAGGCTGCCTTTAAAGGCATCGATGTCGATGAGGACTATCACCGCCCCTTCGGTCCGATGATCGCTCGTCTTATACGGTCGGATCCGCATGGAATACCACCGGCCTGCCTTGTCCTGGACTTCCTGCTCACGGATAATGCCGCTGCTGATGACGTTGACGACGAGTTCGTCGAGATTCTGCACGCTGAGGTTGTGATTGATATCGGTCAAAGGCCTGCCCACATCGGCGGGAAGCAATTTCAAAACGGATTGCGCCAGCGGGGTAAACCGCCGAATACGGAGGTCGTTCCCCAGCATTACCACCGGAATGTTCACGTCGGCCAGCAAGTTCAGAAGGTCGTTGTTGACCTGGCTCAGCTCCTGATTGCGGTTTTGTAGTTCCTCATTGACCGTCGTCAGCTCCTCGTTCGTCGACTGCAGTTCCTCCTTGGCGGTCTCCAACTCTTCGTTGGTGCTCTGAAGCTCTTCATTGCTGGAAAGGATCTCTTCATTGGCGGACTTGAGCTCTTCATTCGTGGCTTCCTGCTCTTCGATAATCGACTGCAGATACTCGCGGCTCGCCAAGAGCTCCTGCTTGGCCTGCTCAAGTTGATGATTTTCGTGACGCCGCCCGGGCCCGCTTTTCTGCAGCTCTCTCTTGTCAGGAGAGCGCTCGTCCTTGAACAACACGAGGTAGCAGGCATCATTCGCGACATACGTCTTCAGCGGCAAGACCTCCACGGCAACCTTCTTATGTTCGTCATTGAACTTGATGCTGATGTACCCCTTGCGACAAGGACTACCGGTTTTCTTCGCCTTATGGACCAGTGCGCGGACCTCTAGGTACAGTCCTTCGCGAGCCATCTTCAGTAAATTCACACTGGGCTTGCCGGGGGAGGGTTCCAGATAGGGGCTGGTCTGTCCGCGAAATTGCAAAACGTCCAACTGCTCATTGACGATCACGCCCGCCGGTGTGTACTTGGACAACAGCAGCAGGTCAGCCTCAACCTGCAGCTCGAGACCTTCAGGCACGTCACGACCGGCGTGAGAGGACCTGATTCCCTGCTGCTCAGTTGGATAAGTAGCAGTGAAGTAAACGCCGGCAGGAGAAAGTGAGGGCTTGCGGACAAAAATCTTGTGCTCCCTGTCAATCGACCTGAACAGCTCGGAGAAATTAGAAATGTTTTCAGAAGACCCCAGTACAAGGTACCCATGAGGCTTCAGAGCGTAGTGAAACAGTGGAAAGACCTTCTTTTGGAGCGGTTGGCCGAGGTAAATGAGTATGTTCCGGCAACTGATCAGGTCCAGCTTTGAAAAGGGTGGGTCCCGTGTCAGATCCTGTTTGGCAAAAATGCAGACGGCCCGCACGAATTTGGAAACCTGATAGCCCTGATCCACCTTTGTATAGAACCTCTCCAGCCTAACCGCGGAGACATCGAGCGCAATATTTTCGACGTAAATGCCTTGCCGGGCGGCTTCAAGAGCCGTATCGCTGATGTCTGTCGCGAATATCTGTGGGCGGAACTGGTTGACTCGATCGCCGAGAAACTCGAAAAGGGCAATAGCGATAGAATAGGCCTCTTCCCCGGTTGCGCAGCCCGGAACCCACACTCGGATTCCAGTGCCGTTCGATTGCTGTTCAAGAATCTTCGGGAAGATCTCGGTCTTCAGAGCCTCAAAGGTTTCGGGATCTCGAAAGAAGCTCGTCACCTTGATCAGGAGATCTTGGTAAAGGTGCTGCACCGAGCCGGGATTGGCCTGCAAGTATTCGAAATACTGATCGAGCCGCTCAATCTTGTGAAGCGCCATCCGCCGGAGGATCCGCCGCATGATGGTATTGATCTTATAGTTCGAGAAATCCACGCCGGTCGTGGTTCGAAGCAGGGTCAAAATCGGCGCGATTGCGCTTTCGTGTTGCGCGAGGTGCTTCGTCTGTGCAGGCTTGATCATCGGATGCTGGCCGATCCGGGCGAGTTCGCTCGCGAGGCCGTCGGGCGGCAGCACGTAATCTACACAGCCCGTCAAGACGGCGTTCCGCGGCATGCTGCTGTGCTTGGCTGACTGTTCGTCCTGAGCCATCGTAATACCGCCATGCGCTTTAATTGCCTGAATGCCCAGGACTCCGTCCGACGCCGTCCCGGAGAGAATGACGCCTATGGCCTGATGTTGCTGCACTTCCGCCAGTGAGCGAAAGAATACGTCCACCGGCATGTGCTGTCCCCGGGTCAGAGACCGCGGCCGCAGTTTCAGCACGCGCCCGGCCAGGATGATCTCGGTATTGGCCGGGATAATGTAGACATGGTTTGGGACGATCACCATGCCATTGGTTACTTGTGTCACCGGCAAGGCTGTGGTCTTGGAAAGTAACTCCGTCAGGAGACTCTCGTGCGAAGGATCCAAGTGCTGAACCAGCACAAAGGCCATGCCGGTATCTACAGGGAGGTTTTCGAGAAGATGGGTAAATACCTCTAAGCCCCCCGCCGAAGCCCCAATGCCGACGACGGGGAATGACAATCCATTCAGTTTAGGCCCACGGGATTGTAGTTGCGGTTCGGGTCCTGGATACCGCTTCATGGGGCTGAGGATTTTTCTGCCAGGCTGTGCAGGCTGAATGGCCTTTCGCGAGGCTGGTTTCGCGGCCAGGGGTCGGGACTTCTTGTGTTTCATACCGTGAATTTGGTTCCTCGTCAGGCTGTTTTACGCTCTTACAAGGAAAAAGTAATGCGAATTATCCTTGTTCTTCAAACGAAGAATACCGTCAAAGAGCCGGGAAAGTTACCGCTTGGTCCGTGACCTGTTCACGACTTTTGCCCGATACATGCGTTTGTCGGCCTCCTTCAACGTCTCGGTCAGAGGGCCTCGCTTCGCGGTGGCGGCCCCGAATGAAATCGAAAGCGGACATTCCTGATGGGTGTCATTATAAGCGGCTAGATTCTCTTTGATTCGCAGGATCGCCTCAGCTGTGGCCGAGACATCGGTCAGGGGCAAGAGGATGACAAATTCGTCCCCGCCGATCCGCGTGACGACATCCTCCGCACGAAACGCACCCCTAATGGCCTCGGCCGCATCACGCAGCACTTTATCCCCCGCAAGATGGCCGTAGACATCATTTGTTGCTTTGAATCGATCGATATCGCCGACGATGACGCTCACAGGGAAATGCCGGCCGCGTTCCAAACGCGCCAACTCTTCTTCAAAATACGCGCGATTGTACAGGCCCGTCAGGATGTCGTGGGTGCTGACATACTGAAGCTTCTCCTCAGCCTGCTTGCGCTCGGTGATATCGCGAAAGACCAACACCATTCCGATCCCATGGCCGCTCTCGCTGCGGATCGACGCGGCCCGATACTCGATAGGCGTCGCGCAGCCGGTTTTCGCCATGAGAATGGCCTCATGGGGGCCATCACGCAACTGCAACTCGCCAAGAACGCGCTCCAACTCGATCTCCGGGAGATCTTCTGGCGCAAGGATATGAAACACGTCCGGGAAGCTGTGTTCGACGGCATCGGCCTGTTTCCACCCTGTCAGGTCCTCCGCCACCGGGTTCAGAAACTTCACTCGCCCAGCCACATCAGTGGCCATGACGGCATCCCCAATACAGTGCAGGGTCGTGACCAGCCACTGCTCGCTTTCTTTGAGACGACGTTCCATCTGGTGCTTATAGAGCGCCACTTCGATGCAGGTGTAGAGCTCACGTTCTTCGAACGGCTTAAGAATGTATCCGAACGGCTCCGTGACCTTTGCGCGCCGTAGGGTATTGGCATCGGCATAGGCCGTGAGATACACGACCGGAATGTTGAACCGCCGGCGGAGCTCCTCAGCCGTCTCCACCCCATCCATCGCCCCCTTCAAGCGGATATCCATCAACACCAGGTCCGGAGATGTTTCTTGAGCCCTTTTCAATGCCTCTTCGCCTGAAGAGGCCAGCGCAGAAACGTGGTACCCCAGCGCCTTCAAGCGGTGTTCAATATCCTTTGCGACGATGTTTTCGTCTTCGACTACGAGGATCTGCGGGCCAGTACCTGACACGCTTACAACGGGACCGTTTTTCTAGGCCGCAGCTTAGGTGACGGAGTAGAGGTGGTGCGAGGAATACGGCTGATTTCGTCAAAGTACTTCACAAACGTTTTCATGCCACCGGCCGCCTGTGCCCAGTCGAAACGCTCATTGGGCGCGTGATAGCCATGGTCGGGCAGGCTCAGCCCCAGAAACATGACCGGCGCCCCCCAGCGCTCTACCATCGTCACCACCGCTCCGATTGATCCACCTTCCCGGATGAAGGCCGGCTCTTTTCGAAAGCCGAAGGTCAGCGACTTTCGAGCGGCGTCGGAAAACGGCCCGCCTAGGGTACCGGCGTAGGGGCGTAGCATGCCGTCGGCCTCCACACCAATGTCCGGATTGAGCCGGTGCAGATATTTCGTCAATAAGCGCAAGACCCTCTCAGGCTCCTGATCGGGGACAAGGCGCATGCTCACCTTTGCTTCGGCACGCGGAGGTATCGAGGTCTTTACTCCCGGCCCGGTATACCCGCCGATCAAACCATGCACCTCGAACGTCGGCTCGGCCCAGACGCGACGCATCAGCATATCGCGGTTATTCGTGCGGAGCTTCGTGAGGCCATGCGCAGCCGCAAAGCTTTTCACATTAAAACCCGACTTACGGAATTGAGCCAGTTCTTGTTTTGCGGGTTGCCGCGCGTCGTCATAAAAACCGGGGATCTTCACGCTCCCGGTTTTGGCATCAACGCACTCCGCAATCGCCGCACAGAGTTCCATCAGCGGGTTGCGCGCCGCGCCCCCGGTGAGGCCGGAATGCGCCTCTCGCTTCCCAGTCGTCAGACTCAGCCGCACAGCCAACAGGCCGCGCAGACCGTAGGGGATGGCGGGGCGGCCGCCGGCCAGCCACACCGTATCAGATACCACAACAGAATCCGGCGGGACAAGCGCTGTAGCCCGACGCAAGCCTTCCGCGAAATGAGGACTCCCGATCTCCTCTTCCAACTCCCAGCAGAATTGTATATTGATCGGGATGTTTTTCCGAACGGCGTAATGAGCGCCAAGCAGCGCGGTCAGAGCGGGACCTTTATCGTCGGTCGTACCCCGTCCGTAATACATGTCGTCATCCACCACAAACTGAAAGTGCGCGCGGGTCCACTCCGGCTCAAGGGCAGGTTGAACATCGAGGTGATTGTAAATCGTGACGGTCGGCCACCTGGCATCAGAGCGCCACCCCCCGACGACGAGTGGATGGCCCTCCGTCTCAATAATCGAGGCATCGGCGCCGAGTGCAGTCAGGTATTCCACAGCAACGGAGGCGGCGGCGCGAACATCAGGCTTCCGGTCCGGGTCCATGCTGACACTCGGCACCTCAACGAGCCGGCGAAGCCAGGACTCAAAGCGACTTCGACTCTGCGCAACGTAACTCTCAAGATCCCCGAAGACGCTCATGTCGGCTCACAGGTCGTGCCGGTCAGGTTCGGCAGCATGATGGGGACGGATTTATTCGACTTGGTAGGGCTCGCAGCGCTGGTGGAGCATTCATCGGCCAAAATAAATCTGTCCCCTCCTCACAGATTCTTGGCTTCGCAGAATGACAGCTATGCGGCTGCCTCAAGCTCGGCAACCATATTCCGAATCGTATC
>JBBRRL010000029.1:0-11051 GCA_038200775.1 Nitrospirales bacterium | reverse complement strand
GGGCGTTTGTCTCTGTCGCCATGCGTCTAAAACTTGGTCTCAGGGCCAGAGGGCGATCAAAGGCAACTGCCAAGGATCTGAGGAAAAAATGGACATGAATCTTGAGCTCAGGAACGCGCTGCGAGTCGGCGAAGACGCATCAGGCCGAAAGCAAAGAGCGCTGATCCGAACAGAACCAAACTTGAAGCTTCCGGCACCGGGGCCAGGAAGGCACGGATTTCACCGCTCCCAAACATCATGCTGTGAATATTGAGATAGGTCTCTCCATTTAAGATTCCCGACATCAGCGCAGCTTCGGCCTGGGGAAGACCCAATTGGGCAGTGACAAAAGCTGGATTGTATATAGTCGCCTGCGTGAGATCAAAGACCTGTGAAGAATAGGTTCCCGAAGTCCCTCCCAGAGGAAAGCCAGGAAAGGCGGGAACTGCGGTCGCGACACCCACGTTACCGAGGGCAAAGGGAGCAGATAAGCAGCAGTGGATGTGGGCCGCCACGGAGGGGGAGACTAAATTGCTAAATGTCACATTAATCTGGAGCGTCAGAGCCGCCGGATCCAGAACCACCGTTGCGAAGCCCGTCCCTGTTGAAGGGGCAACAGGAATCTCATTTGCTCCACTGAGGTTGCCGACGAACGTAATGGGCGCCGCATAGCTCGTGTGCACCGGCAGCATCAAGCCCACCAGGCCCAGCATAAGGGAGACGGCTCTCATTGGAATGACGCGCTTCATGGATACCTCCATTACCTCAAGATTTCCGGCATTATGCCCCGAGGCAGTTGATGACTTTTCGCAGTTTGTTTCTGGATGAAAGCTATCGTCGTGCCGCTATGAAGTCAATCCCTGCTAACTGAAGCTATCAAATCCCCCACGGCTTGCTTGGCCTTCCCTCATAATCTGTGGCGGCATCGCATAGCCAAGGCCGGTTGCGCCTTGCGGCTAACTAGTTAGATGTGCAATAAACCAAGACACGGAGGGGTGGCTGAGTGGACGAAAGCGGCGGCCTTGAAAGCCGTTGAAGGCCATGTGTCTTCCGTGGGTTCGAATCCTACCCCCTCCGCCAAGCATTCCACCCGCCCACCCCGGCTGCCAAGACAGCGTCTTTTCCTGGGCTTGCTCGACTATTACACCCAGCCCACCTCGAACTCGCATTGCACCCGCCCCCTGGAGTACTCGACCCCTTGCAATTGAAAGCAAGGGGTACCCCGGACAAACTCTTTTCCCCCGGACGAGTTCATCTCTCCCATGGGCCTGATGATTATTGATGGCCGCCGGGCTAGTTTTCTGCTTTCTGTGAATCTTCGTTGCACCCGCCGTTACATCCACCGAGGCGCAAGGACGAGCGTGTTTGTTCGCGACCGGGAGTATGCCAAGACTAATTTTGTGCTCTGTGCGGTAGCCTGAAGAAATCAAGAAACTCGTGCAGGCAGGGTCAGAATAGAAGTGAAGAGTTTTAGAGATTGACCTGGGCGTGGTGGAATAGAGTGACAGGTCAAGAAGGGCCGGGGGTCATCCCCCAGCCGTCCTTAGAAATAATCGCAGTGTTGACCGTTATCCGCGAGAGAAATAACGCCGCCAGCCGGCCAGTGCTACCAGACCAGTGCCGATAAGCAGAAGGCTGGCAGGCTCTGGGACCGTAGATCCTTGCCCTTGGTTTTGATCAACGCGACCGCTCAGAGAAAACCCATCATTGCCGCTGATGAACAAGCCAATATCGACGTTCATGGTGGTAACCGGCCCGGAGGTCGTAAAAGTATTTGTTGCGGTGAACGGGCCGCAGGTTGCCGTACCGCCGGTGAGTGCGGAACAGGGAGGGGAAGCGACCGTCGTGGCTATAACGGTTGGCCCGACATCGACGCCCTTGTTTATGAGAGGGGCCAAATCCGTGAAGACGGCGACGTGGGAATTGGGAGAGGCCGTAAGGGAGACGGTTCCGTTCCCGTTGTCCGTCAGGGTGTACGCGATTGATGAAGATGCGTTAATCGTCCCATTAAGATTGATTGGCGTCGAAACGTGCAAGCTCCAAAACTGTGCAGCGCCTGTGAGGTTGGTGCCTGACAACGAAAAGATCACAAAGGGATCGGGGTTAATTGTCACACCAACCGTACCGAAGGCGAGGTCCGGAATAGAAAATGAAGTCACAGCCGGGAGGAAGCCAAAAAGACCGGTAGAGGAGTCCGCCACGATAAACTTCGACAGGTCGATTGCCGGCTGATCGTCGATGGTGACGATGACCTGACATGCCTGCCCGCAAACAACCCCTGGAGTGGCGAGCACTGGGGTGATTGCCGCAGTGCTGAGCAATACGGCAGTTATAAAGACCAATAGGTTTTTCATGGTTTCCTCAAATGTTGTAATTGACGCCTGCGTCTCAATCATTGTCTACGGTCATTATCGCAATTCAAAGGAGGGGGAAAAAAAGGGCTGGGAGAATAACCCCCAGCCCTTTGAAAAATTAATACGGGACCGAACAGTTATCGGCGGGAATAACGACGCCAGCCCGCGATACCCAGGAGACCGGAGGCCATAAGAAGAAGTGTTGTAGGCTCCGGTGCGGGAACTTGGCTCACTGACCCACTGAGACCAGCCGAATCGTGAGGAGTCAAAACAAAGGAAACCTGGGCAGCCATCAGAGTAAAGGGCCCACCGCCGAAGTCATGGGTTGCCGCAAATGGTCCGCAGTTCGAAGTGGCCCCAACAAATGCTCCACATGGGGCAATACCTCCAGAAGCGGCCGGTCCGATGTCGACACCCTTGTTGACTTGAGACAACGTGGGGGTGAAATCGTTCGCAACGAGAATATTGGGTCCGTTAAAAGGGGCTATTGTCACTCCCGCTGCTCCTGACGTGCCCTGACTTGCAAGAAAGCCATCCGTCAAGGTATAGCCGATCGAGGACGCGGCATGAATAGTCGGATCGGTAAGGTTAATCGGTTCGTTAAAGATGAAGGAAAAAGCTAGTGGATTGTCGGTATTGTTAGTACCTGCCACCGCGAAGATGATAAAGGGGTCAGGATTCAAGGTCAGGCTGTTGATTGAGGCGGTGCTTCCGCCGAGACCTGTCACTGAGAATTCGCTGACTGTTCCTAATCCATTAGGCCCCACTGTGACCGGCACGTTAAATGTGGCGCTGCCGATAATGATTTGCGCGGTACACAACTGTCCGCAGGTAATACCTGTAGCCAACACGGGGGTGATCGCCGCAGTACTCAGGAAAATTCCAACAAAAACGGCCAATAGCTTCTTCATTTTTTGCCTCTTATAGGGTGGTAATTGATGCTTGCATCGAAATTATGGTGAGCCATGTCTACCGTCCTTATCGCAATCCAGATGCCAGGATCAAAGTAATTGTTTTCAATCAAATTTTTGATCACAAAAGTGACGAAGTGTAAAATAAACCTACATAGGGTGGGGTATTGTTCGACTGCGAGCGCTAGCGTATCGTTATGATATTAAATTGAAAAAGTATAAACTAACGTATATTTACCTAGGTAATAAAGCCTGTAAAATGGCCTTGCCCAAGTATTCCCTACAGGCCGTTGCTAAGATGCAGCCAGCAAACGCTCAAAGTACGCACGGCTTTCTCGCAAAGAAATTAACAATCGAAGACAATGAAAATTAAGTTAAAAATTTTTAAACTAGATGAAGAAGGACGCGATTAGGGGGTCTTCAAAACGTCTGGCTTTTTTCAATCGAGATTACCTCAAGCCCGGTCTTCCTTAGTCATTAACAAATGCTTTCCATTCCAGAGAGGTAGGGCCGGAGAGCTTCCGGGATAACTACTGTCCCATCAGCTTGCTGGTAGTTTTCAAGGATTGCCACAAAGGTGCGGCCCGCCGCCAGTCCCGATCCGTTCAATGTGTGAACGAACTCTCCCTTGCCGTCCGGGCGCTTATAACGGATTTGCGCGCGACGGGCTTGAAAGGCCTCGAAGTTGCTGCACGATGACACTTCCCGGAACAGGCCCTGTGAAGGCAGCCAGACTTCAATGTCATAAGTCTTCGCGGCTGAAAAGCCGAGGTCTGCCGTGCATAGCGACATAACACGATAATGCAGATTGAGCCTTTTCAACACTTCCTCGGCGTGTGCCGTGAGTCGCTCCAGTTCCTCGTAGGACGTTTGCGGTTCACTGAATGTCACCAACTCGACCTTATTGAATTGGTGTTGTCTGATAAGGCCGCGAGTGTCCTTCCCGTATGACCCTGCTTCCCGACGGAAGCACGGGGTACAAGCGGTATACCTTAGCGGGAGACAGTCATGATTCAGCGTCTCTTCGCGATGAAGGTTCGTCAACGGCACTTCACCCGTGGGGATCAGAAAGTAGTCTTCGTCCTTCAGCCGAAAAAGGTCATCCTCGAATTTAGGGAGTTGTCCGGTAGCGGTCATACTTACCCGATTAACCAGGAACGGGGGAATCACTTCCTGGTAGCCGTGTTGTTTGGCATGCAAGTCCAACATGAAATTGATCAGGGCGCGCTCAAGCTGCGCGCCCGCGCCGGTGTAGACCGCGAAACGGGCGCCCGTCATGCGAGCGGCCCTCTCAAAGTCGAGAATCCCGAGACGCTCACCCAGGTCCCAATGGGCTTTCGGCTTAAAGTCCATGATTGGCGCCGTCCCCCAGCGGCGGACCTCCACATTCTCGGAGGAATCTTTTCCGAGCGGGACGGTGTCATGAGGCAGATTGGGAAGACTGAGCGAGATCGCTGTAAATTGCTCTTCAGATTCGCGAAGGGTCTCTTCGAGGACCTTAATGCGATCCCCCACGACCTTCATCTCCTCTACCAATGATTCAGTCGGGGACTTCTCGCGTTTTAGCTTGGCGATCTTCTCGGAAGCAATCCGTCGCTCGAAGCGAAGTTCCTCGACTTTAGTCAGTAGCGTGCGACGCTCCCGGTCCAGTTTCAGTAAAGTGTCCCAGTCGACGTGCTGTCCTCGAGGTCCGAGGAGGCGCCGAACGTCATCGGGCTTCTCCTTAATCAATCGCGCATCAAGCATGATCGGGCAACTCTAGCACCGGCTTTCAGAAGCCGTCAATTCACGGAAGGGGCGCGTCTTGGCGCGCCTGGAGTGGGTTGCGTGTAATGATCGAGCAAGCTTTGTTTTGCGGGCGGGTGCAGATGGGGGAGAAGAAATCTGTCTCGGCAGATTTCAGGGCGGGCGGGTGCAAACGGGGGAGAAGAAATCTGTCTCGGCAGATTTCAGGGCGGGCGGGTGCCAGGGGTAAAGGAGGCTGTCTTGGCAGCCTACAGGGGTGGGTTGGATGCAATGGCAACAATTGCGCCTCCGAGGAAACCGTGCGTATAATGCCGGCATGACTGATTTGAATTTCATTCGCATCGACGGACGCCGTCCGGAAGAACTGCGACCGGTGACGATCCACCGATCCTTTATCAAGTACGCCGAAGGGTCCGTGCTCATCGAAATGGGCGCCACAAAGGTCATCTGTACGGCTACGGTCGAAGACAAAGTGCCTCCGTTTCTGCGGGGACAGAACCGAGGCTGGGTCACGGCGGAATATGCGATGATTCCCCGCGCCACGCCGGAGCGGGTACCGCGGGAAGCCACCAAAGGCAAACAAGGCGGCAGAACCCTTGAGATCCAACGGCTGATCGGCCGCTCACTTCGCGCTGTCACCGATATGGATCTTCTCGGCGAGCGGACGTTCTGGATCGATTGCGATGTCATTCAAGCTGATGGGGGCACCCGCACGGCGTCAATCACCGGGGCCTTTGTTGCCCTTGCCGATGCCATTACCGTCGTCCGGCAGAAGGGACTGATCAAAAAGAACCCGCTGAAGGATTTTCTGGCCGCTGTGAGCGTCGGCAAAGTGGCGGGGAACATGCTGACGGACCTCTGCTATGCGGAAGACTGCGTGGCGGATGTTGATATGAACCTGATCATGACGGGCAAGGGCGAGTACGTCGAGGTCCAAGGTACCGCCGAGCGAGCGCCTTTCTCCCGCGAGGAGCTGCAAAATTTTTTGGAGCTGGGATGGAACGGCATCAAGGGACTTGTCGAAATGCAACGCGAACTGCTGGGGGACCTGCGCTGATTACGGAGCTCGTGCTCGCGACTCATAACGCCCATAAGGTTGAGGAGATGCAGACCATGCTGACGGATCTCGGCATCCGGGTCCGCTCTCTGGCGGAGTTTGAGGGCGCTCCAGAAGTGGACGAGGATGGATCCACTTACGTGGAAAACGCGCTCAAGAAGGCGCGGTCGGCAGTGGCATTTACCGGAAAACCGGCATTGGCAGACGACACTGGTTTGGAGGTCGAAGCGCTCGATGGCCGTCCAGGAGTCCATGCCGCAAGGTTCGCCGGGGAACATTGCAGTTTTCAGGACAATATCAAGAAACTGCTGGGTCTATTGAATGGGATTCCAACAGAACGAAGGGGAGCCAGGTTCATCTCAGTTTTGGCCCTCGTGACGCCTGATGGTCGTGCAGAGGTCGTCCGTGGAGAATTAGAAGGTCGTATCACGGAAGCGCCAACGGGTGTCGGCGGATTTGGATATGATCCTGTGTTCTTTGCTGTGGAAGCCGGAAAGACCTTAGCGGAATTGAGCGCCGAAGAAAAAAACCGCATCAGTCACCGGCGACGCGCTGTCGACAAAGCGCGCGACTTATTCAAGCGGGAGACGATCGGGGCGTAGCGCAGCCTGGTAGCGCACCAGCTTTGGGAGCTGGCTGTCGGAGGTTCAAATCCTCTCGCCCCGACCAAAATATAATAACCAGAAGAGGTTTGAAGCCGGCGAGCGCCGACCGAATAGGGAGGAAGAGGCAATAACGACCCGTCAGCGACGCCGACCGGTCAGAGGGGCAGCGTAGCTGGACCCGGCCACCAAATTCTCTCGCCCGACCAACCGGTCAATCGCTTCGTAGTGCTTGCCAATGCTTCTTCCTTCCCATTTCGCTGATTTGTCGCGGTTTGAGTCGTAAGCGGACTTTTGCCGCTGTGGAAGCATGGACGGAGGGGGCCGCGATGGCGAGCAATGCAGGATACCGCCTCCTTATGCTAGGTGTACCTCAGGGCAGTCTGTATCGATTCCCCCTTGACTGATGGCAAGCCGTGCACGAGAAGCCAGCTTCTCGTAATGCGCCTTTAATTCCTTGATATCTTCCAGGCTGAGCTCTTCCAGGTTGAGGAGCGCATTATGTGTCCCATTGCCAGCGCGGATGAGTTCATCCAGTTTCAGCTGAATCGCCGCGCTGTCTCTGTTCTGGCTATTTTGAATCAGAAAGACCATGAGAAAGGTAATGATGGTGGTCGCGGTATTGATCACCAACTGCCATGTATCACTATAATGAAAGAGCGGACCGGTCGACGCCCACAGCAAAATAACACCGAGAGCAGCTACAAATGCCAAGGGATGTCCCATGGCATATTCTGAAAGTTTCGCAAACCGGTCGAATATCGACGTGCGCTTGACAAGTGTCCCGTCCGCCGAAACAATGCGCATAAGCACCTCCTATCGTCGTGATGTCTGGAACTCAAGCCTATCGTAATAAGATTGCTGGAGGATGCCTCGAAGCTCCGACACGCAATCTTACTTCACCGTGTACCCGCGCCCTTCTAGGCAGGCCGTGAGCGCGCGGGTGAATTCAGTCTGGCGACTCAGATCCGCACCGCCGCGACCGGGTTCATAACCAGTTTGTGACGTGGCCCAACGACCGCAATCGCTGCGGTCAGCAGTCATGAGGTTCGGTTTGTCCGTTCCGAGGATAGACGAACCTGGTCCCGGGGGTCGACTGAGCAACCGGAGGGGGGACACCAGGGGGCGGCTGCATCGTGGCAGCGTCGTACCCGGGCGGTGTCGGAGCGACAGCATAGCCGCCTGGCGCTTGAGTGTAGTACACGCCATTTGCGTAATAGTAGGACGCACCGCCGATCCAGACGGTCGAGTACGATGGCGGAAGTACGGGGGCGACAACGCCCGGTGGCGCAACGACCACGTAGTTCGGCCCTTCAGGTCGGAACCACACACCTGCCCTAAAAAACAAGTGCTGCCGCCCAAACACAATGTCGATCGCCGCAGGCGGCAAGGCCGTCACCACATACCCATGCAACGGATAGTAGTGATCATGCCGGTGGCGGGCATCGAATCCCAGTGCGGTGAACGTTAGCGATGCTCATGCTCCTCCGCGAAGCTCGAAATACTCTGACCGATCGTCACAGCGGCGAACAGACCGGCAGTTATCGTGATATTGGCCGCACCAGTGAGCCAGTGAGACCGATGCACGGTGACCCTCCCTTCATAATCGCTTTTGCTCCATGTATTAGCAATCATAAAACGGCCTGTTTGCGCAGTCCTTTGTACCTTTGGTGGGGAAGCAGCAAAAAGGAGACCCTCGCCTTGCTCCAAGCCAGGACAAGAAATAGACTTCTGCCTTACAATTGTAATCGATGCCGCGTTAAAACTATTTTAGATTGATGCCGCAGTGCGAACATACTGCAGTGCAGGATAAAGAGGAGACCAAAATAGTGAAGAAATTATCATTCCTCCAACGCAGCAATGAACGCCATTGGGTTGGGGACGGATTTCCTGTGCGCAGCATCTTCTCCTATGCCGACTTTGCGGAGAAATTGAGCCCATTCCTTCTTCTCGATTACGCGGGCCCGGCGAACTTTCCGCCAACGACGGGTCGTCTAGGAGTAGGCGAACATCCTCACCGGGGATTTGAGACCGTCACAATTGTTTACCAAGGCGAAGTAGAGCATCGCGATTCTTCAGGCGGAGGGGGAAAAATCGGTCCTGGCGATGTGCAATGGATGACGGCGGCCGCTGGAATCGTGCACGAGGAATTCCACGGTGCCGAGTTTGCAAAGCAAGGTGGTCCCTTTGAGATGATTCAGCTGTGGGTCAATTTGCCGCGAAAAGACAAGCAGGCGCCCCCGGGATATCAAGGCATCACGAACTCGCAGATTCCTCAAGTTGAGCTTCCTCAAGGGGCCGGCAAGGTCCGGGTGATCGCCGGTCAGTACGAAGGTGCTTTGGGGCCTGCCCATACTTTCAGCCCGATGAATGTCTGGGATGTAAGGCTAAACGCTCAGGGTCGCGCGAAGTTTCACGTTTCCAGCAGCGACACCACCGCCTTGTTCGTCCTCAACGGAAAAATCAGATTGCCGGGCGCGGAGCTCGTGGGAGAGGCGGAACTGGCGGTCCTGGAGTGGGACGGTGAAGACATCGACATCGAGGCGCTCGGGGACACAACCTTGCTGTTCCTGAGCGGAAAACCTCTCAATGAACCTGTTGTCGGCCGTGGACCGTTTGTGATGAATACAGAGGCGGAAATCCGGCAAGCGTTTTTAGATTATCAGAGTGGACAAATGGGACGAATTGCCCATCGTTCCTAGAAGCGAGCAAAGGGATTCGTAGGTGCACTCCACTACGGTATGGAGGATAAAATGCCGGAGACATCATTCAAGCTTCAAAAGAACAGTCCTTACCAAGCATTTTTGCGACGTAACGTCAGAAGATCGGTTTTCCAAGCTGGAACAGCGCTTGATGTCGGTTTGTTATGTCTGGAAGAATTGCCAGTTAGTGTGTTAAAAAAGCGCTTTTCAGACGCGCGCCCGTAGCTCAGTTGGATAGAGCACCAGCCTTCTAAGCTGGTTGTCGCAGGTTCGATCCCTGCCGGGCGCACCACTTCTTTCAGTATATCCTGGACACAACTGATAAGCCTGGCCGGGGTCGCGCGGCTTTCAGTTACTGAATTTCCGTCGCCAGAGAGCCAGACCAGCCAGTCCGGACCCAATGAGTAACAATGTCGAAGGCTCCGGGACCGGAGACTCCGAGACCGCGTGGACAATCTCGGTATTCACGCCACCCAGCGTGTAGTCCGTTTGAATGAAGCCACCCGTCAAGCCAATGATCTTCTTTGTGTCGCGTCCGCCACCCAAGGGATCCACAAAAGAAAAGCTTCCAGTGTTGTTCGTGTTGTCATAGGTAATGCCGGTTAGCGTAATGTAATGGTTACACGTGGGGTCGTTCGCGCCCCCGCACCCTCCATTGTCATTAAACATGAAGACTTCCACATCCTCACCGTGGCTAATTTCCTGGGCCAGGAAGGCCAAGGTGGGAATGGTGTTATCCTGCACAAATGCGGGTTTCGCTGTCCCTGGATGCGTGCCGCCGACGGGATCGGTCCTCCATGCGAAGTTGATCTGCGCGTTATAAATCGTCTTGCCGGGGTCCTTGGACTCGAGGTAATCCCTTTTACCCAGAATAAAATCCTCGATGAGTGTCCCGGCATTGCTTGCGCAACCACAATTTTTCATGAAGTTTGCACCCAGGTCGTTGGCGACCGCCGCTTGCTCGGCCGTCGTGGGGGTCGCGCCTGTCTTTGGCACGAGGCGATTTGTGTAGATATTGGGAAATATGTTGTCCAAGTACACAAACGATTCCACTGCTGCCGTGGGGCCACAGTTCACATTGGGACAGTTGGTGTCGGCCTGGTTTAGAGTGCCAAATTTATTTGGATCCTCGTTGAAAGGTCCGATGGTTGCGGCGTGGACTGGGCTGGTGAGAGGACTGATAGACAGGAGGATCGCTACAAACAGACCTCGAAGGATGTGTTTCATATAACCTCCTTGCTTGAAAAAGTATCTGCGCCGTAGACCGGCGTGAAAGCCGCCATCAAGGTGATTGCTGTTGCCACGTTTGAGGCTAAACCTTAGGCAATACTAGTGCCAGTCCAAAAGTGGATGATTTCGCAGGAAGTCGAATAATACGTACTGCTGAAGTGTAAGGGATTCCTCCAGAGTTGGGCCGCAGGAAAACCGGCGAAGGCCAATGCAAGTATTCAAAATTAAAAATGAAATACTGCAGTGTTTGAGAAAACACTTAGTTGGATGCCATGTTAAGGAAGCCTTACATAAGATATATAATGTAAGTATATAAGCGTTGCTGAGTGAACCTGAGGTAATAGAAAAGCGAAAGAGTAGAGGTGAACAATCAGAGCTGGCATTTTGGGGGAACCGGCCTTCTCCAGATCTAATGGCTGGCTGTTTAGCCGCCATGCGACTAAACGGGCGAGAGGGGGGCCATCTCTCAT
>JBBRRL010000028.1:0-11093 GCA_038200775.1 Nitrospirales bacterium | reverse complement strand
GATCGACCGACCGCACGAGCTCCTTCGTGGCCGGAATCAGGTGCTCTCCACCCACAGAGTCTTCGACGACAAATACGGCATTCCCATTCGTGGTCAACACTTCTTTGATGACCCCCACGCTCGCGCCGTCTTCAATCCGGACGTCCATGCCTAAGAGCTGGTACTGATAGTATTGGTCCTCTGACGGGGGCGGTAAACGCTCTTCAGGTATTTGCAGAATCCCCCCGATGATTGTCTTCGCAGCCTCCGGCGTCTCGATCGATGCGAAACGCACGAGGTAACCCTGCGCGCTCCGGCGACTCGACAGGACAGTGAGTGTCTGCACTCCCGACGAAACCTGCACCTGCACCTGTTTCAGTCCCTCAAAACGGCCCGGCACATCCGAATACGAGGTGACTTTGACCTCTCCGCCTACGCCGTGTGTCCCAACGATCTTCCCAATTGTCACCATCGGCACATCGGCCATGCCGTGATCCGCTATCCGAGATGAATGCTCGACAACCAAGGCCACCGACATTACCCCTCTGCAGGAATTTCTTTGAGTTTGAGCATGCCGCTCTTTTTCAGCAGATGTTGCACGGTCACAGAGGGTTGCGCCCCCTGCTTGAGCCATGCCATGATGCGGTCCTGCTTCATGGTGACTGCGGCCGGCGTCTTGAGCGGATCATAGGTGCCAAGCACCTCGAGGTACCGGCCATCTCTTGGCATTCTGGAATCCGCGGCCACAATTCGATAAAAAGGGCGTTTGTGTCGGCCGCCTCGGGTCAGTCTCAGTCGCACCACGGGGTTATCTCCTCCCTAAAAGGTTACCGCTTCCGGACCACTTCCGCACAGCGCGCCCGGAAAGCGCTTTCATCATCTTGCGGGCCTCGAGATACTGCTTGAGGAGACGGTTGACCTCCTGAACGGTTGTCCCGCTACCCTTTGCGATCCGCTTTTTGCGGCTGCCGTTTAGCAACGTGTGGTCGCGGCGCTCGCGGGTCGTCATCGAGTCGATAATTGCGGCGATCCGCTGCATTTCCTTCTCCGGCACTCCCGATCCGCTCATCTCCTTTAAGCGCTGTCCGCCGGGAAGCATGTCCAAAATCTGCTCCAACGAGCCAAGCTTGTTGACCTGCTTGAGTTGCTCCCGGAAGTCCTCCAGAGTCAATGTGTCCGAGCGTAATTTTCGGACCATCGTCTCGGCTTGATCCTTGTCCATCGCCTCCTGCGCCTTTTCAATCAGCGACAGGACATCTCCCATGCCGAGGATACGGGAAGCCATCCGTTCAGGATGAAACGGCTCCAAGGCGTCGAGCTTTTCTCCGGTCCCCAAAAACTTAATGGGTTTTCCGGTCACGGACTTAATCGAAAGGACGGCCCCGCCGCGCGCGTCGCCTTCCACCTTCGTTAAGATGATGCCCGTGAGCCCGATGCTACGCTCGAACTGCTCGGCCATGGTGACGGCGTCCTGACCCATCATAGCATCGGCGACTAACAGAACTTCCTGCGGCGTGGTCTGCGTTCTGATGGCTACCAATTCGTTCATGAGCTCGTCATCAATATGCAGCCGGCCGCCGGTGTCGAGGATCGCCACGTCAAACCCCTGCGTGCGGGCGCGCGCCACTCCCTCCACCGAGATGGCCACGGCATCCATGCCCGCAGTCTGGGCTCGATGTACCGGCACGTCCAGCGATTCTCCCAGAGTCGCCAACTGTTCGGCAGCAGCCGGGCGGCGGGGATCCGCGGCAATGAGTAACACCCGCTTGCCATTTGCGTTGAAGTAGCGGGCCAACTTTCCACTGGTGGTCGTTTTGCCGACCCCTTGAAGACCGACCATCATAATGACGGTCGGCGGTATTGAAGAGAGGGTCAATGCCGCTTGATGGGACCCCATCAGGGAAGACAGCTCTTCCCACACGACTTTAACCACCTGATGGCCCGGAGTCAGGCTCTGGAGTACTTCCACGCCAACGGCCTTGACACGAACTCGCTCGACAAAATCTTTTACGATTTTGAAATTGACGTCGGCTTCGAGGAGCGCGAGACGGATCTCCTTCAAGGCCTCGGCAATATTCGACTCGGTGAGCACTCCTTGCCCACGCAATCGTTTGAAAATTCCCTCGAGTTTTTCAGACAGTAAAGCGAGCACAGATCAGCCTACTTGCCTCTAGCGGTTGGCGTGAAATTCCTTTAGAAAACCGAATAGTTAGTGTACTGAAGTACTCGCACCATGTCAAGGCATGCAACGTTATTTTGGGCCTTAGAACGCCTCAAGTGTTCCTTCCTTTTTTGAATCGGGTGAGGAAATGCTTAGGGTTTGACTTCCTGGGCACGCGCGCGTAGAGTTCGGCGAATTTTGCTGTGTACCGGAGAGCATGTTCCTCCATGAGAAGGCGGCGTGCGTAAGTCTCCCTGGCTTTTACTCGTCTGTGTCTTGCTAGGAGGTATGTTCGGCGGACTGCTCGGGGAGATCTTGCTGACCGTGGCTCCCGTCGGCGTTATTCAGAATGTCTTTGCGAAAGCGATCCACCCTGGCTTGAGCCCTCCGGTGACCGTGGACCTGCGGCTGCTGACATTCACCATTGGCTTTACCATAAAGATGAATCTCTTAACTTTCATTGGCATCATTCTCGGTGTATTCATTTATAAGCAGATTTAACGACTACTCCTTTACGCCCAACTCCAGCGCCTGCTGTTTGAGCACCTTGATTTGATCTCGCAGTTCGGCCGCCTGCTCAAACGCTAAATCCTTTGCCGCCTGTTTCATCTGGCCCTCGAGTTGCCGCAGCAGAGGCTTCAGGTTGACATTGGCGCCATAGACCGCCCGCGCATCGGCGGCGACTGGGACTGTCACATAATCCGCTTCCGATACGCTGTACAGACCGTCCGGAATGCCTTTCTTAATCGTCTCCGGTGTGATGCCGTGCGTGAGATTGTAGGCTTCCTGGACTGTCCGTCGCCGGGTCGTGACGTCGATCGTTCGTCGCATTGACTCCGTCACGAGATCGCCATAGAGCAGGACCGCGCCGAACACATTGCGGGCCGCCCGCCCCGCGGTCTGGATGAGAGAACGCTCCGATCTCAAATACCCTTCCTTGTCCGCATCCAGTATTGCCACCAGCGAGACCTCGGGGATATCGAGTCCCTCCCGCAGGAGATTGATTCCGACGAGGACATCGAAGATGCCCAGCCGAAGGTCGCGAATGATCTCCGTACGCTCGAGAGTATCAATATCAGAATGCAGATATCGCACCTTCACGCCGAGGTCGTGATAGTACTCCGTGAGGTCTTCCGCCATCCGCTTCGTCAACGTCGTGACCAGCACTCTCTCTCCCGCCGCCGCGCGTTTGCGGATTTCCGCTAGGAGGTCGTCAACCTGCCCCTTGGCCGGCCGAACCGATATTTCAGGATCCATCAGCCCGGTCGGTCGAATGATCTGTTCCACCACCCGGCCTGCGGTCTTCTCCAATTCGTACGGTCCAGGGGTTGCCGACACATAGATAGCCTGCCGGACGCACCGCTCGAACTCCCGAAATTTCAGCGGGCGATTATCGAACGCCGACGGCAGGCGAAATCCGTATTCCACGAGACTTTGTTTGCGAGAATGATCTCCCTCGTACATGCCCTGGATTTGTGGAATGGTCGCGTGCGACTCGTCGACGACCAATAGGTAGTTTTTGGGGAAGTAGTCGAGCAGCGTCGGAGGGGGATCGCCCGCGCTCCGCCCGCTCAGGTGCCGGGAATAGTTTTCAATGCCATGGCAATAACCCATCGCGCGCATCATCTCCAGATCGAACCGGGTTCGTTGCTCGAGACGTTGCGCCTCCAGTAATTGCCCGCGGGTCTTGAACGTCGCTAACCGTTCTTCCAGCTCCGTTTCGATGCCTCCGAGTGAGCGATCGAATCGGTCGGGGGCGATAAGATAATGCGTGTTGGGGTACACCGCGATTTTCGTGAAACGTCGCAGCGAACGGCCGGTCAAGGGATCGATTTCATGGATCGCGTCGACCTGGTCGCCGAACAATTCGATCCTGACGCTCCGGTCCTCGGCGGAGGCGGGGAAGATTTCGATTACGTCTCCGCGCACGCGAAACGTCCCCCGATGGAAGTCGACGTCATTGCGCGTATACTGAATCTCGACGAGTTTTTTCAGGATCGCTTCCCGGCGCACCTCGACACCCACTTCCAGGTACAGCAACATCCCATGATAGACTTCCGGCGACCCGAGGCCGTAGATGCACGACACCGACGCGACAATGATGATGTCCTCCCGCTCGAATAATGAGCGTGTCGCGGAGTGGCGCATCCGGTCGATGGCGTCATTGATGGAGGAATCCTTGGCGATGTAGGTATCCGTCGAGGGAATATAGGCTTCGGGCTGGTAGTAGTCGTAATAGCTGACGAAGTACTCCACCGCGTTGTCAGGAAAGAAGCCTTGAAATTCGCGATAGAGCTGGGCCGCCAGCGTTTTGTTGTGCACCACCACCAAGGTGGGCTTTTGAACCTGGGCGATGACGTTGGCGAGGGTAAAGGTCTTGCCGGAGCCCGTGACCCCAAGAAGAACTTGATGAGTCTCTCCGTGTTGGATTCCTTCGACCAGACTGTCGATAGCCTGGGGTTGATCTCCGCGGGGTTCAAACTCCGAGACCAGCCTGAACTGTCCCATAGCGTATTGAGCGTAACACAAGGAGGAACGGATTGACGAGAGCGGGGAAAGGTCCGAGGATTCTTGATGAGCCTAGACGCCGGATTCCGACCCAACGCCGGAGATCCGTTCGCTATAGTCGATGCATAGGCCGATAAAGCTATGGCGCATACTCAGAGGGGACGTCTCCGGGTCCAGGGCGAAGCAGCCCTGATCCAAGTCCACTTGGCCGCCGAACTCCATCGCCTTTGCAAAGGCCTTCGCGAGAAGGATCTCAAGATCGTCGGCCGGTATGACCACGACTTCGCGGATCTGTAGCATAGCTGCCTCGAATTGCGCGACAGTCTGGGGAGATTCAGGGCCAAAAATGTTCGTCGCGCAAAGCGTCGTGAATGCAACCACCGACACGCGGGCATCGTGCGGCGGGGGAACAACGAGCTCCTCCGGAAGTTCAAGCGCCTTCGAGACGGCGACGGTGACCTCATGCGGCGTCATCCCTGTAGCTTGGACATGAGCCTCTTCCCGCGGAAGGCCGGTCCGCGCCATTGCCTGGTCGATCTGTAGATAGATTTGCGGCAGATACGCGGCCAACGCAAACTCGCCCAAGCTCTCCAGAAGGACATTTGTAAACAGCGTCTGGGCGTCTGGGAGATGCCCCGCTTCGCCGAGCGCACACGCCTGCTGGCCGGCCACAAAAGTTTTTGCCAAAAGGCGACGAAGGCTCACAGTCTGCGGAAGCCGCTTCTGGACCAGCTCGGAAAACTCGGTCGCGATGGCGATATCGCGGACAGTGTCATACCCGGTCCGCATGATGGCTTGCGTCAGATTGATAACCTTGGCATTGCCCCTTTGGTAGAAGACACTGTTTGCGACCTTTAACACACGGGCGGTGAAGGCCTGGTCGTGAAGGACGGCATCGGCAACCAACTCAACCTTGGTGTGTGGACTTGAGAGGAGCGAGATCACCTTGACGGCGGTTTGACGGATAATTGGAAGCGGTCGCCCTGCGAGGGTCTTTTTTAACAGCACACGGAGGTCAGCCGGATCAATGCTCATGTCTTCACTCGGATTGGCGGCCCAGAACGAACAAGCAAGCTGTTTTTGGATATCACCCTCGCGCTCAATATATTATATTACCTAGATGAAATCAACTATGTTGGCGGCTTGACTTTTGGGAACATATTGCGCCTAGGGCTGATTTTCGGGTTTTCGTGCGCTACCCATGACAATTTGCCTGCTGAAACAACCCCTGCTTAAGCATAGAAATAACACTTCGGCCTGGACTAGACCAGCCACACCGGCTCGGATAAAATGCAGATAAACCATTGTGCAGGAGGAGTATCCCAAATGATTTTTAAAATTACGACGGCGTCTGCGCGTTCGGTTCTTCTTCTCGCAGCACTCAGCCTGGTTGCCTGCGCCACGAACCCTTATACCGGCCGGCACCAGCTCATAATGATGTCATCCTCTGAGGAAATGAAGCAGGGCGCCCAAGCCTATGATCAAGTGCTCCACGACCCGAAGATGCCGCCCTCCCAGGATCAACGGGAAATTGAACCGGTTAAACGAATCTCGGCCAGAATCATCGAGGCCGCCAAGAAATCCAAGTACGCAGATATCGCCAACACATTCACATGGGAAGTGAGCGTCATTAAAGACGACAAGACGATGAACGCCTTCGCACTACCAGGTGGGAAGATTGCGGTGTACACGGGTATCTTCAATGTCGCCAAAAATGAGGCCGGGTTAGCCGCTATCCTTGGGCATGAGGTCACCCATGCCTTGGCCCGGCATGGAGCCGAGCGAGTCAGCCAGGGTTATTTGGCTCAGGGCGGCGTGTTGGTTGGATCATTGGTCGGCGCCACTGTTTTTGGTATTGACCCTTCTGTCACTCAGCTTGCAGGCGGCGCTTTGGCACAGTACGGTGTCATTTTGCCGTATAGTCGTGCTCACGAATCGGAAGCTGACCATATCGGATTACTGCTCGCCGCGGATGCCGGCTATGATCCACATGAAGCCGTGCATGTGTGGGAGCGGATGGAGCAGGTCTCTAAAAATCAGCCTCCAGAATTCCTCTCCACACATCCGGGCCATGGGACCCGTATTAAACAACTCGAAGCCTGGATGCCTGAGGCGCTCACGCACTACAAACCGACTTCCGGCATGCAAGTCGCGGAGTTGCCCCAGGAACCGCTTCATTAAACGTTGAGCGACAGCGTCCCAGCTCCCGGCGCTGCTGCGCTAGACATCTCAGGTCAAGACCACACCGAGGTACCAGAACGAGCGGCCTGGTACCTCGGTGTGGTCCCATTGGCTGCCACAGCTCTGTTTTATCTTCTACCGCATTCCGTTCGCGAAAATCCCTGGATCGTTTTCGCCCCCCAGATTGCCGCATACGGCATGCTCGCGATTTGGCTCCATCAAAACCGACATTGGGCAGAGCGCCTGTGGTTGGAGCCGCAGCGCCTACTTGCTGCCCTCCGTTGGGGAATTGTGGTGGGCGGGATTATGGGGGCCATCAATCTCACTGCCCTGCTGGTGCTCCTACCTGGACTCGGCGTCGACATCACGTTTCTTCGTGACACCCCTCACGCACGAGCGCCACTTTGGCTCATGTTTCCATTTGGAATTGCCGCCATTGGGGCACTCGTGGAACTGAACTTTCGCGGGTTCCAAATGGGCCGGCTGCTCGCTCTATTCGGATCGTCGCGCGCTGCCCAGGCTGGCGCCTTGACCCTGTCCGCAGCTGTCTTTGCCTGGGATCCTTTCATGGTAACCGTCTTCCGCTCATTACATTGGATCGCGTTGGCGGATGGTCTTATCTGGGGGGTTCTATTATTGCGGACCAAGAGCCTTTATGCCACCATGGCGGCGCACACGGTTGAAGTGTGGATCTTGTACGCGGGTATCAAGCTTTGGTTCCGATAAATATCAGGGGAAGACGCGCCTGAGATATCTGCTGTATTTCGTAATCGGCGGTACTGTCGTCAGCTTGACCACCTGGTTCGGCAGCATGGGTCGGAGTTGGCCCGCCGCCTTTGTCTCGACCTTTCCCGCCCTCACTGTTATTACGTTTATTTTGATTTATCTAAATGGTGGGGTCGCCGAGACCGTACCGTATGCCAAGAACCTCCTGTATTTCGTCGTCCCTTGGGTTGCCTATGTTGGTTTGTTTATCCTCACTGTCGAGCGGCTCGGATTCTGGGTCGCGCTGATTTGCTCCGTGGCAGCATTTGTAGGAGTAGCAGGACTATCCCGACTGGTGATCTAAGCGGATGACCGTCCGGATAGATGGTTTTGCTGCTTGCGACGCCTTCCCGCTTTTGCCATAATCCGACCCAATCATTTTATGTCGCATAGCGCAAAGGTTTGTTCAAAAGGTTCGAGGGCTAAGACACGGTGGCCAGGTTAGGCGTTAACATCGATCACATTGCGACCGTACGTCAGGCGCGGGGAGGAAAAGAGCCTGACCCGGTAGCCGCCGCGACGATAGTGGAAATGGCGGGGGCGGATGGTCTTGTCGTCCACCTCAGAGAGGACCGCCGTCACATCCAAGAGCGTGACCTTAAATTGCTGTGCGAAATCGTCCATACAAAGCTCAATCTCGAGATGGCGGCTACTGACGCGATGGCCCGCCTGGCCATGGGGATTAAGCCACACCTCGTCACCCTGGTCCCGGAGAGGCGCGAAGAGTTAACGACTGAAGGAGGCCTGGACGTGGAGGGCCAGCGTCAACGCCTCAAAGAGGTGGTTCTGCTCCTTCATCAGTCAGGGATCGCGGTGAGCCTCTTTATTGACCCCGTATTGGAGCAGATCAAGGCGGCGCGCCGTGTCGAAGCGGATTGCGTTGAGCTCCATACGGGACGCTATGCGAACACGTTGAGTGTGAAGGAACAAGATACTGAATTTGAAGCTCTCGCCCAGGGCGCGCGCGCGGCGTATAAACTGGAGCTTGCAGTGAGCGCCGGGCATGGCCTGACTTACTACAATGTGCGCCGCTTGCGGGCAATCAGTGAGATCGTGGAATACAACATCGGTCACAGCATCATCTCCAGAGCAATATTCACCGGGCTTGAACGGGCGGTTCGCGAAATGAAGGACCTCCTGCGTTAACAGTTCACAAAAGCGTATGGAACTCGTCTCCGCTGCCGAGATGCGCGCCCTTGATCGCGCCGCCATCGAGGACTGTAAGATCCCCAGCCTTCGGTTAATGGAGAATGCCGGCAAGGCTGTCGTCCAGGAAATGGAGCGCTGTTTCGGACGTTTACGAGGCAAGACCGTCACGGTGCTGGCCGGGAAAGGCCAAAACGGCGGGGATGGCTTTGTCGTGGCAAGGATCCTTCGTCAGCAGGGCTGCCGCGCCCGGGTGGGACTCTTGTGGCCAGCGTCCATGCTCACCAAAGACGCGGCAATTACGTTGCGCAGATATAAACAGGCGGGGGGCCGAACCTATCCGGTTTCGGGCAAAGCCGCCGAAGCCTCGACAGTCGCCACTTGGCTAGCAGAGAGCGACGTCTTGATTGATGCGATTTTCGGGACCGGATTGAACGCTCCCATTGAAGGACCCGTCGCCGATGTGATCCAGCTCATGAACAAAGCTCGTCGACGCACCGTGGCGATTGACCTACCCTCTGGACTGAACGCCGATTCAGGCGAAATTCTTGGAACGGCCGTCCAGGCATTTATGACTGTGACCCTCGCGCGTCCCAAACGCGGTTTGTTCTTGGGCGAAGGACCGAATATCGCCGGCATCATCCGGGTGGGTGACATCGGCATCCCCGAAGACCTCATTGCCCGCGCCAGGATTCCGTTGAAACTTCTGGACGCCGCGGCTGTTGGAGCCTTCCTCCCAGAACGGAAACGGGCGGCGCATAAGGGCTCCTTTGGTCACGCCGGTATTATTGCGGGGTCGCCAGGAAAGACAGGCGCAGCCGCCATGTCCGCTCTCGGAGCCCTTCACTCCGGAACCGGGCTCGTGAGTGTGGCGATTCCGGAAGGCCTGAACCCGGTGCTGGAAGCGAAACTTTTGGAGGCCATGACCTTCCCCGTCGCTGAGACGCTCTCACATACTTTTGCGAAAGGTGCAAAGGACAGCCTGCTTGAATTTGCCGCCGCCAAGACCGCCGTGGCGATTGGTCCGGGGATTGGCGGTGAGCCTGAAACTGTTGGTCTCGTTCACGATCTTATTGCGGAGATCAAGCGACCGCTCGTGATCGACGCCGACGGCATCAATGCCCTCGCGGGGCACGTACACATCTTACGTCGCGCTCAAGCTCCTGTCATTCTGACTCCGCATCCCGGCGAAATGGCGAGGTTACTGGGAACAAGCGCTGCTGACGTGCAGAAGGACCGGTTAGGGGCGGCGGGCAGCTTCGCTCGCGAGTTCAATGTCCACGTTGTTTTGAAGGGAGCGGGAACCGTCGTGGCCGGGCCAGATGGGTCCCTCGCAGTGAATTCCACCGGCAACCCGGGAATGGCCACCGGAGGCACCGGCGATGTCTTGACCGGCATGACCGTCGGATTTCTTGCCCAAGGGGTCGCTCCTCTAGAGGCTGCCTGCTTGGCCACTTTTCTGCATGGCATGGCAGGTGACCTCGCCGCCGCGCGTCGCGGTGAGAGAGGCATGCTCGCACGTGACCTGATCGATGCCATTCCGCAAGCTATTCGGGACATAATCGGGACATAAAGTGTTACGCCGCGCGCGAATGATGTGTCGTCTGCAGAACAGATGGAGATCGGAACGGTGACGGTCGACGATCAACTCATAGCGGGCGCCGATCCGCAATGGCAGACGCACTCCATGATCGAGACGGAAGAATTGGGCGAGTGGATTGGCCGGGCGTGCACCGGCGGAGAGATTATCGCATTGGTCGGGCCTCTGGGAGCCGGGAAGACCTGTCTGACACGGGGACTTGCGCGCGGCCTTGGAGTCCCAGAGGGAAGCACGGCGAGCCCAACATTCGCGTTGATCCACGAGTATTGCGGCAGGGTCCCAGTAGTGCATGTGGACCTGTACCGCCTCGACCCAGAAGCCTCGAAGCACCTTGGCCTTGAGGAATACCTCGACTCAGCTGCGGTCACAGTGATTGAGTGGGCCGACCGGATCCCGACGCTGCTTCCTCGCGATCATCTTCGAATGGAACTGGAACATGCAGGCGGGGATTCTCGGCTGATCACCATGCACCCGCTGAGCAGAAGTTATCAGAGCCTTGTAGGGGCTGCGCTCGCCGGCATGCAGCACCCTCGACTGCCATTGCCATGAAGTCCGGGGCCAGCAGGGGAATGTACTGAGCCATGGTCCGGCTGATACTGGTCGTTATGTTGCTCGCATTATCGCTGACGTTCTTCCTGCAAAACAGTGGCGAAGAGGCTGTCTTGCATTACTTTGGGGCGACCACAAAGCCAACGCCTATCTATAAGCCGATCCTGAGCGCGTTCGGTGTAGGACTGTTGGTCATGGGGATTC
>JBBRRL010000027.1:0-11219 GCA_038200775.1 Nitrospirales bacterium | reverse complement strand
GTCGACTGGTTGTATACCTTCATAAAAGACACTGGACCGGACGCAACGCCGCCGGTGCTTCGAACCATATCGTCTTTGGGACGAAGTCGAGAGAACGAGAATCCAGTTCCTCCTCCGGTCTGATGGATGAGTGCCTGGTGCTTGAGGGTGTCATAAATCCCGGCAATGGAATCCTCTACCGGGAGAACAAAACATGCCGCAAGTTGCTGGAGAGGCCGTCCGGCATTCATTAGTGTTGGGGAGTTCGGAAGAAAATCCAGATTGGACATGAGCTGATAAAACCTCTCTTCGGTCGCCTGGACCTCTTCCGTCTTCCCACCGTATTGAGAATCTGCCTGGGCAAGGTTATGGGCCACACGTCGGAACAGACCTGTTGGAGTTTCTATGACCGTTCCTTCCTCGTCCTTCGCCAAGTAGCGTTTTTGTAAAACTCGCTGCGCATTAGGCGAAATGCGGGAACCATCCGCTCCGTTCCCAAACCCCACGTTTGACGCCCCGCCCACGGTCGTTTTCATGCTGGTTTCCTCCTGATCGACGCTTCTGGGTATGATTTGATTCCGGTGAGTCTGTGAACGTCAAAAACTAGAGAGGGCTTTTATCATTCGGCCTGAAACGTGTCAATACTAAAATACCAGATATAGTGGAAAAAGTGAAGGCTGGTCTAAATGTTGTGGAAAAACCTGTGATTTAATGAATGTACAGCTTGTCAACAGTCGGTGCAATCACAGTGGAAAAGTCCGTCCACACTCAAGCCGAGAGAGGGCTTAAATCCCTACATATTTCAATGGTATAAAAGAGGGACTATTTGCTCTTCTTTACGTAGGCTCTGTAATGGGTGGGCTTGTCCTCGTTGGCCTGTTCCTCGAGGCCTAAATATTCATGTCCGGTCGTTTCACACCACGCCGGCATGTCTTCTTTGATGCCTTCATCGTCGGAAACGACCTCTAAGACCTGACCGATCTTGAGTTCTTTAATTTTTTTGGAAGTTTTGATGATCGGCATGGGACAAAATAATCCCAGGGTATCGAGGACAACATCTTTCTGCATGGGTAAAACCTTCTTGCCTAGATAATTAGATAAAGAGATTCACCTGGGCATCTTTGGCTTCCGCCAGATAGGTTGAGACGCCGGCGAGTTGATCCACCCCCTCGATGAGGGTGTCCTTTTCTATTCCCATCAATCCCATGGTAGTGGTACAGGCAATGAATTTCACACCCAGATCTTTTGCCACCTCCATGAGTTCCGGCACACCCGGCATGCGCTGTTGTTTCATCACAGACTTCATCATTCGGGTGCCAAGCCCCCAGAAATGAAAGCGCGATAACGGCAATTTTTCGGCTCCCGGCCGATTCAGAGCTCCAAACACGGTGCGTAACCAATCCTTTGCCTTTCCGCTGGACTTCGAACGTCGAACAGCATTCAGCCCCCAGAATGTGAAAAACATGGTCACCTGCATTCCCATGGCAGCCGCGCCTGTGGCGATGATAAACGCCGCCATGACTCGGTCCATATCGCCGCTAAGGACGACCAGTGTAACCCGCTTGGGTTTTTTTTCTTGTAACTCGGCCAGTGCCGCTTGAGGGTCAAGTTCCGCAGTCAGAACGGTATTCATGAAAGCCTCCAAAGATAATCGGGGAGGCCGGCATTACCCGGGACCTCCCCGATTCCCCTCTAGCATCGCGATACTACTGTAATCGGTGACTCGACTATTTGTCAAGTTTTGAGAATGCCTTATAATGTATAATATATCAATATCTTACACTTCAAAAACGGGATGATTACGTTGACTGAAACGGTGCAATACGTCTGCTTTTGGGACTACGAGATCGCCCTAATCGTCAACATATCGGTCATCAATTCGCTCTGTGACCAGCTCTTTCCATTCGGACTTGCCCCGGCGCAACAGAGCGTACCCCTGTTTCCGGATTCGCTCCGCCTTCTCCGCGATGATTCCACTGGGAACTCGGTATTCCTGGAGGACAAGGCAGAATATCTCAATAGAAGTCTCGAATTCCTCCGGAACCACTTGGTCAGCACCAGCGGCGAGGAGGTCATCGATCTCACGAAGATACCGGGTTCGAGAAATAATATGGATCCTCGGGTTCAGATCGCGAGCGACTTTAATAGCGCGGCGGGTGGCAAGTGGGTCTGAAATTGCTAGAACCAGTGCCCGCGCATCCTGGATGCCTAATCGTCGTAGTGTCTGGGGATGCGTGACATCACCAAAATAAATGGGCACCGACCTTTTTTGTTCCTGCCGCACCACATCGCCATCCATCTCGACAATGACAAAGGAGATCTCTGTCTCTCGCAGTACCTGCGCAAGATTTCGTCCGTTAATTCCGTAGCCTGCGATAATGGTGTGCTCCCGCAAGGTCATAGGCGGCTCTTCCACCAGTCCCTCGGGACGACCCCAGTGATGGAGACGCTGTATGGCCTCCGCACGGCGTGCAATCTTGGGTGACAGCTCGATCAAAAAAGGCGTGAGCAGCAGCGTCAGGACTGACACGGCGAGAAATACTTGGAAGTACTCGGTTGAGAGCAATCCGACGTCCTTGCCGACCTTTGCGAGAATGAAGGAAAACTCTCCGACCTGGGCGAGCGCCACTCCCGTGAGAATGGCCGGCCGCCACGCGTACCCCGTGGCGATAGCGGAAGCTGCAGTCAGCAGGGATTTTCCAAATACCACGGCAGTAACCACGACGGTCACTAGCACCGGGTGGGTCAGCAGGACTCGGATATCGAGGAGCATGCCGATGGAGATAAAGAACAGGCTGTTGAAGCCGTGTCTAAACGGGAGGACTTCAACCATGGCCTGATGGCTGTATTCAGATTCTGAAATGATCAGTCCCGCGATGAAAGCACCGAGGGCCAAGGAGAGTCCTGCGAGCGAGCTGAGCCAAGCAATCCCGATACAAATCAGGATGATCGTGATCAGGAAGAGCTCGCGGCTCCGGCTTTTGACGACCCTCTCCAGCATCCGGGGAACAAGGAAACGGGCTGCGATCAGGATCAATGTCACGAGCAAAATGGCCTCTGCCAGAGGCAAGACAACCGCGATGATGCCGCCACCACCTTGATTAGCCAACCCCGGCATTAGAATCATCATCGGGAGAACCGCAAAATCCTGGACGATCAGAACTCCAAGACTGAGCCGGCCGTGCGGGGAATTGGTCTCGCCCCGAGAGGTAATCATATTCAGGACAATGGCTGTACTGCTCATTGCGGTCAGGAATCCCCAGAACACGCCTTCGTTCCAGGGCAGCCCAAAAGCCATGCCGGCAACCGTCGCCAGCGCAATGGTCGATACAATTTGAATCGCTCCGGTCCCGATGACTGTGCGCAGCGACGGAATATGGGCCAGGGAAAACTCCACCCCGATGGTGAATAGGAGGAGAACCACTCCGATTTCAGCGAATACCTCGACACGGGAAACATCCTGGACGAAATCTAGGCCGTATGGCCCGACTATTGCCCCTGCCACCAGGAAACCCACGACCGCGGGTAAGCCCAATTTGTCGAAGAAATACACCACGACGACGGAGACGCTAAAGAGGACGACTAGATCGCGAAGAAAAGCGATTTCAACCATGTGCGATGCTCTTTCCCATGACAACGAGGTAGTTACAGCCCTTCGGTCTCGTTCTCATCGGCTTGCTCATCGGCTTGCGCACCATCTCGATCATCAACCACGCTTCTTCTTGCGAGGCCTGGTTCGACTTTTCTGGCTACCGTCAGAAAGCCGCTGTGCGCCACCATGCGATGATCGGGACGAACACTCCGGCCTTCAATGTTCCATGTGCGCAGCAACGTTTCAAAGCTTTGAATCATGGAAAAGACCGCCACACGATGCAGCGCTTCAACGGTCTGCATTACTTGCGGGATGGTGGGGACGTAACTGAGATAGATGCCGCCCGAGCGCAAGGCCAATGCGGCATGAGGAACCACTTGCCAGGGTTCCGGCAGGTCAAGAATCACGCGATCCAGTTCCGTCTCTTCAATCCCCTCATACGCGTTCTTCTGCCGAACAGTGAGATTCTTGCTCGGGCCTAAGTATCGGTTGATATTGTTCATGGCGGTCTTGGCAAAGTCCTCGCGGGCCTCGTAACTGAAGACGTGGCCCCGGTCACCTACCGCACGCAGCAAAGCCATGGTCAGCGCGCCGGACCCGGTACCCGCCTCAAAGACCCGCGCGCCGGGATAGATGTCCGCCCACTGGATAATCACCCCCAAATCCTTGGGGTAAAGGACCTGCGCACCGCGAGGCATCTTCAGTACGTACTCTGAGAGCGTCGGACGTAGCGCTAAGAGCCGTCGCCCTCGGGACAGGGTGACGAGAGTTCCATCCGGTTTGCCGATGAGTGAATCGTGAGCGATTGTCTCTCCGCTTAATTGAAAAACGTCGCCCGCCTTGAGAGTCAGCGCATACTGCCGGTTTTTGGAATCGACTAAATGGATCCGCTCGCCATCTTGAAGGGCAGTCATGAACCCCCTAACTCTGACGCGAAAGTCAGCTCGGCTTGATGGGGCCGCAGGCGTTCGCACCGAAAGCAATAAGCTTGCGGCGGACGACGGCCTGGCAGTGAGGGCAAGGAAAACGGAAGGTCGTTTCATCCAGCCATTCGATGGAGGCATCTTTGACCCACATCAACTTCTGGCAATACGGGCAGGGTTTCACCGGCAATGGCATATTATCTCTTGTAAGTATTCATAAACTCTTGATGTTTGTACCTGAAATCCAGCCGATCCCGCAAGGTAAGCGAGCGGCGAAGAAATCGGCCTAAACGGTCTGAGCCCGCGCCATCATCCTGCAATACCCGCAGATCCCGCTCGTCGTGGGCTGGCTGCATTTTGAACAGGGACGAAGAATCGCCTGATCGCTCTCCGCCATCGACGGCCGATTGGCGCTTTCGAGTTTTTGCTTCGCAAGAAATCCCCAGTAAAACATCTGCTTCGTTCCGGGCGACTCATTCTCCAAGCGATTCAACGTCTCTTTATACAGCAGCATTTTAGCTCCCTTGGAGTTTGGGCACTCTTCCACGATGTAATCCAGGCGGTTTACAATCGCGTACGCCGCGATCTCCCGTTCTGATAAGCGATAGAGAGGCTTCACCTTCTTCGCGAAGCCTTCGACCGAGTCCGGCAAGGACGGCCCTTGCTTCTCCAAATAATCCGTCTGCCAATGCAAAACATTTCCCAGCAGGCGTGCCGCCTCGTCGTCCAGATTGTGACCCGTGGCCAGGATCGTATAGTCGTGCTCCACCGCGGTTCGGTTAAAATGATAACGCTTAATGGTCCCGCAGGTGGAGCATGTTGGCCGGCGAATCAAGGCGGAGAGCTCATTGATGCCTGCGCCCTCATTTTCCTGGACCTCATGGACGTGCAGCGTGATTCCACGCGGCTCCGTAAACTGTTCCACCTTGGACTTGGAGGCCCGTGAATACTCACCAATGCCGAGATTCACGTACAAGGCCGCCGTGGCATAGCCCAGGCGATGCAACACATCCAACAGGGTGAGGCTGTCCTTACCGCCGGATACTGCTACTAGCACTCTGTCGGTCTTGGTGAACATCTTCTCTTCGTGAATGGCGCGCTCGATCTGCCGGAAGACAAAGTCCGTAAGGCAGGACTGACAAAACGCCGTGTTGTGCCGTGGAATCGCGAGCACCGCTTTATGTGAGCATTTACGACAGCGCATGAATTATCCCCATTTCACCCGCCCACCCTGGCTCCGGCCGAGACGAAGCCTTTTCCCCTGCTCCGCCAGAGATCACGGGACGGATTTCGACACAATCCTCGTCTCGAAGCGTGTCGTCTTCGGTCACAAGATCGTCCCCTCGAATCACAAGGACGCTCTCTGGTATCAGATCCAGTTCCTTCAACAAATCTTGCACGCGTTTCGGTCCGGGGATGTTCACTTCCCGAACAGGATGGTTGAACAGGATCTTCATCTCACCCACCCTCCCTGGAGTTTGCCAAGACAAACTCCTTTGCCCATGGCACCCTCATCACACCTACCACTCCCCCGAACTCGTCAAGAACGAGCTTGTTTCTCCCAGGGCCCGAAGCCGCCACGGACAGCTTCTTTTTCCATTGCACCCGCCCGCCCTGAAATCTGCCAAGACAGATTTCCTTACCCCCGTCAAATCTCCGCCTCGCGCAGGAAAACGGCCGCCTCCTCCGGAAAGACGGGATTGATATAGAAACCCGCCCCCCATTCGAAGCCGGCGACTTGGGTCAGCTTGGGAATGATCTCGATATGCCAATGATAGAAGTCCTCCGTCGGTTCGCGCAAGGGCGATGTGTGCATGAGAAAATTGAACGGCGGCACTCCGAGAACCCGATCGATCCTTCGGAGCGTATCGGCAAAGAGCCGGGCGAGCCCTTCGACCTCAAACCGTTCGATGTCCTCGTAACAAGATCGATGTAGCTTGGGAAGGATCAGCAGCTCAAACGGAAAGCGCGCCGCGAATGGCACGACACAGAGAAAGTCCTCATTTTCTTCGACTATGCGGGTACGATCCCGGCTCTCCTGCCGGATGATGTCGCAATAGACGCAGCGCTCCTTGTTCCGGTAATGCCGCCGGGATCCCTCGACTTCGGCCTCCACATTTATTGGAACGATCGGCAAAGCGATCAATTGCGAATGCGGATGCTCAAGAGTCGCCCCCGCCGCTGGTCCGTGATTCTTAAATACCAACACGGATCTCAGGCGCAGGTCCTTTCGTAAATCAAGAATACGGTCGCGGTAGACCCACAATAAATCTTCGAGGTGCTTCTGCGGCATCCTCTCGAACGTTGCTTTGTGGTCCGGCGTCTCAATAATCACTTCGTGCGCTCCGACACCGTTCATGCGGTCATAGAGGCCATCCCCTTCGCGGCGAAGATCGCCTTCAATCCGGAGGGCTGGAAATTTATTGGGGACAACTCGAATGTCCCACCCCGGACTGTCAGGTAAGGTCCCGGGGGTCCGGTACGCCAGTATTTCAGAAGGCGTCTGAGCTTCATTGCCCGGACAAAATGGACAGAGCGGAAGGGCTGGCAGCAAGGAATAGCATTTTTCGAAGTCGTTCGGTCGCTGAATCCGATCAGCTGAAAGAATTACCCATCGGCCAACTACTGGGTCGCGTCTGAATTCGGGCACAGACCTCCGATGCCAAGGCATCATGCTGGGAAAAACGAACGATCTCCCTTCACCCCGTTCATTGTGGTAAGTCCCAGAGTTTTACAAGTCACTGGTTTCAAGATGTACGTCAAGTTTCACAGGAACGCCGGGTTTTAGATCGAGTACGTATGATGCCAAAATGCAGGAGCCCTGATAGGTCCGCTCGAAGCCCTCTTCTGATTGGGAAACCGTCTCGATGGGGACAAACCAGATGTCGCCCCGGCGGTTAAGCCTGATCATCACCCGAAAGCGCTGCCATTCATCCACCAAGGCGAACGAGTCTGCCTGTGCCACCTGACCGCGCTCTTGCAGTCGGACATGGCCGCTGCCCGGCCATTCATAATAGCGTTGCGGGTCGTTGCCGGCCAGCAGCGTCATGTTCAACTCCATGCCGAAGCGCAGAGTACAGGGTTCGGCTCCCTGATTTTCCAGCTTATACATCACCGTTAGGCTCTGCTCCCGTCCGGAGAGCCGATAGACCTTTTCAATCGAAATGGGGATCACATGTTCCGTGCGGCGGACCGTGCCGCTGAACTTCAACGGCAACCTAAGTATGCTCTGAGCGACATAAGGTTTGTCCATTTGATATCGTGCTTCCACAAAGTCCCCCAGCTCCGCATCGTCAATACGGTCCAAGGCTTCCCACGGCGTTTGCGGATCCAAAAATCGATCCACGAAACTGCTGCGGCGGTGCCGGTCATAAATCAGTTTTTGATCCAAGCCGCGCTCTTTCACCTTGAGAAGCTCGTGGATCGACTTGGGAGGACCACCGCGGGCATCCACCTCATGAGAGGCCCCAGCAAGCTTCCCATGATAGGCCTCCGGACGCCGTGCAAGGACATTCAGCAGATTGAATTGAACCGGGCGATAATCCAATTCCAGCAGGCTTCCTCCACAGGCCGGCGCCACACACAGGCCCAGCGCCTGGGATGCAATGAACACTTCATCATGACCGTCACAGTCTATGTCCAACACGCGCACATCGACCCATCCTGCACGTGAATCGCCGCGATGAGCAGCAGCGTCAATCCGGATTTCGGCAGCAATCAGATTGCGATACGTTTCATGGCGCAAGTTACTGAGATAGAGTCCGCCGAACAGACCATGCCAGTAGACGTCATTGCCCTGGGCGCGCCATAAACAGTCCTGCGCTTCCGAGACCGCTGCGCCGGCCGGCATTGCCGCAATCCGCCGGCTCACATCCAGCATGCGTTTATGCATGTGATTGGACTCGGCATACTTCATAAGGAACCCATCCCAGAATCCACCGCGTAAAAACCCTTGAAAGGCCGCAAGCCGGCCTTCACGCTCAAGTTCGGCACGACGCTCGTGCAGCGCGTGAGAGGCCGGCGACGGCAGCGCCCACTCCATCATCTCTTCATAGGAGGCCGACGGCAGATACATGCGCCCGGTTGGCGAATGGTCTTGTAGATATTCACTAAAGGTGCTGAGCCGGATCCATTCGGCATTGTGCTCGAGCGCAGTAAAAAGCCGCTCCAGATAGCCCTCTACAAACACCCATTGATGTGTTCCCGGCCACATTCCGAACTTTTCGCCGTCATCGGCATAGGTCACCCCCGTGTCTTCGCCGCGTACCCGAAGCCGTCCTAATACCTCGATGAGCTCTTCGGGGACACGGAATGGAATCAGATACCGCAGGTCTTTACTGATCGGAAAGACGGCTAGGGGGTGACCTTCCCGCTCTGTCAAATAATATCCACTGAGGGAGTCGGATTCGAACCCGGCATTGAAAAAATGGGAATCATCCAGGATCGTATACCGAAGCCCTGTCGGCGCGAGTTTTTTCGGTAACCCGCCGTCCCATACACGCTCCGCAAGCCACAACCCCTGCGGACGGACACCTAGGAGGTCGTGTAAACGTTGTGACAGGCCGTTGACCTGGCCGACGGCATCGCGATCTGGAATGACCGAGAGGATGGGCTCGTATAACCCACCGCCCAGCATTTCTACCTGGCTGGTTGCAATCAAGTTCCGGAGTCGTTCAAGAAAGCGCGGTTCCTCCTTGGCAAACCAGTCGAGGAGAGGACCAGTATAGTGCAGTGACAGGCGAATGTGAGGGTGCCGTTCCAGCACATCGAGAAACGGCCGATAACACTGATCAAACCCCTGCCGGAAGACCTGATCGAAGTTGCCCACCGGTTGGTGGTTGTGGATGCCGAGGAGCAGCGTCACCACACTCATATCATGCCTTCCACATGGTCGCCTCAAAGGTCTCGTCCGGCACGCACAGCGTGAGCGGTCCGTACGCGGGCAGACGTTCGCACTCGAGCCCCCCTTCCATGACTTTAATCACCAAATCCATCGTGGACCCTTGACTCAATCCCAGGTCTTTCACCGGCACCATCAGTTCAATAATTTTCCTGCTGCGAATGGTCTCGTAGGTCCCCGCGTGAAAAAAGCTGGTACCGTCAGCGCTTTTGAACAATGAAAAGTGGTCCGGCTCCGTTTCCCTCACAGCGAAGACAAGCTGTAGATGATGCGGTTCCAAAAACTGAACCACCACGATGCGGCCCGCCATGCCATTGATCGCTTCAGCCGGTTGTTTCTCGCTTTCCACAAGAGTCTTCTCGAGGAGATCGACCGGATCGAACCGCAGAAATAGCTGCTCCAGATTGAAACCAAAGTACACCCGTCGCAGCAGCGCCGGCCCCTTGTACATGGCGCCCTGCGGGGATTGTCCTTCAATGTAACCGGCCCCACGCCATTCATAAAAGTCAGTCACGATCCCGTCGATGCAGGGTGCGATCAATGACACAGGTTGTTGCACCGTCGATTCCAGGTTGTGTGGACGCCATATCGGCTGCCTCAGAAACTCCGGGACCTCCTTGTCGAGGAGTCGAAAGACGTTTCCCAGATGCATCCGGAACAATTCATCGAAGGTACTCTTATACTCGGTGACAAACTCATCACCATACCACCAAAACCAGTCGCTGCCCTCGGCCGCGTAGAGCTCGTGCCACGCTGCGTGAACCCCCTTCGAAGTTCGGCCTGCTCGATCTTGTTCCGCAAGCAGAAACCGGCGGGTCCGGCCCAGCCGCTCCCACGCATTGTTGTCCTCAGCGTGACCGATCCAAATCCGAAGATCAGCATTGATCCACGACCCGGTATGAAGGCGCTCCAACCGCCTCGCGGGTGGATACTCCAGAAGCTCACGCTCAGGGGTAACGGTTTGAAACGCGATCTCTCCGTGTCGCCCCCCCAACATGTTTGTGTAAAGGGTCCTGAGAAAGATTTCACCGCCGTCCGGATAATATTCCCACGGATTTTCCCCATCCAGTATGACCGGCACCAATGGGCGCTTCTGGGGGGAGCGCTCAGCGCTGGCGGCTACTCGGCGGCTAAAATCCGCGGCGGCGGCGTGTGGATCATTACGCGAGTAGATAAATCCGACGGCGTCCGAGATCTCCCGATCACGAAAAAAGAGCGCGATCTCATGTCCCTCTTTGGAGAAGAGGTAAGGCTGATAGAGCTGAGCGTCCCGGTCCCATTCGTCGCAGGAGGCCGCGAGGACCCCTTCATCTGTGGCGATCCATCGCACGCCAAGCTCGCCCAACATGGGCACCATTTCGGGACAGACCGACCCCTCCGATGGCCATACCCCCACGGGCTTGCGTCCGAAGGCTGCGGTGTGAAATTCGACGGCCATACGAAGCTGCTCGCGAGCATCTTCCGGTTGCCCCAAAGTGGCAGGCAGCGGGGATTCCGGTCGCGATCTCCGGGCGAGGTCCGTATTGATCAGCAGGGGAACGATCGGGTGAAAAAATGGCGTGGTGGAGAGCTCGATTTGGCCATTCTCGGCAAGCCGCCTGAACAATGGTATGAGTTGTGCGAGCACGTGTCTTTGAGTAGAGAGAACCTCGTGCTTGTCAGCTTCGCTGAATTGCCGTCCCTTGGTGATGAGAGCTCTTAAGGCAGGATAGCGAGCCAAGGCGCGGTGCCCAAACCAGGCCAGATTGTGCCAGACCTGCAGGTCCAGAAAATCCTGTGTCGAAAACCGTTTCGTCAGTGACCGGACATCTCCGTCCCGAATCTG
>JBBRRL010000026.1:0-11238 GCA_038200775.1 Nitrospirales bacterium | reverse complement strand
CCACTCTCTAAGGAACTGGATGGATCAGCTGCAATTGTTTGGGGAGCTTTTTGGTCTCGGCGCCGTCGCCGGTCTCCTGCCCGTGTATCTCGGTATTTTGGTCGCGTTCTTTGCCGCCAAACTGCTGAGCCGTTCCTGGGAAGGCTTCTTGACCGGAATCTCAACCGGTATTCTCGTCTATCTGTTTTTTGACCTTATGCATGAAGCCGTGGAACTCACCGGCGCGAAGGATCCAACGTCGTGGGGGGTCTTTCTCGGAAGCCTGCTCATCGGCTTTGTCGGATTGGTGGCAATCGAGCAGCACCAGCAGAAAAAAAATCGTGTCGAAGCCACCCGTCTGTTTCTCCCGTACATGATCGCGCTGGGAATGGGCCTGCATAACCTTGGAGAAGGCCTGGCGATCGGAGCGAGTTACGCGCATGGAGAGTGGGTATTAAGTGGGGTGTTGGTCAGCGGATTTGCCTTGCATAACGGCACGGAGGGGTTCGCGATCGTCAGCTCCGCAGGGAAAGCGCGTCTTGCGGGAAGGGATGTTTTCCTGATGGGGTTGCTGGCCGGATTGCCTACATGTTTCGGGGCCGTTGCCAGCGGTTTTACCGTCTCTCCCTACCTGTCGACTATGTTCTACGCCCTGGCCGCGGGGTCACTGCTTTACGTGATCTTCTCGCTCGTGACGATCTTCTACACGCCCGCCCGGCGTATGCAGACCGCAACGGGTGTCTTCGCCGGAGTGAGCCTGATGTATATCACCGCGATGATTCTGACAATTACACAGGAATGAAAACCTGATGATCGTCACGAGGATTGCAGGTATGATAGCGCCAGACGTTCATGCGTATGTGTCCCAAATGCCGTCTGATCACCGCCGACGCCGCAACGTGCGCGGAATGCGGGTGGGACCTCGGCACCGCCCCACCTGTTAGCGGTTCTCTCGCCGGAAGCTATGCCGCCCGCCTGCAGTCCCTCATGATATTCAGTGCCGTCATGTTCGTCTCGGGGTTCGTGACAGCCTTTTCGGTGGCCAGCGCCGATCCTACGGGGCCGGCGCTTGCGGGGGGCTTCTTCGGAGCTGCCATTATCGCGGATTTTTTCCTGCTGCGATTAATATATCGCGCGGCCGAGCTTTCCGAGGAATCCCAGCGGTGGACCCGCGGAGCTTTGTTGACCTTTCCTTTTGGCACGCTCGTGTTTGCGTGGCTGCTTGCCAAGCGCCTGCGCGGGAATGGGGTTTCTCGGCCGGCCCAATAGGGGCAGCCCTTGAACAGCATCTACTCTTGGGGATATTCTCTTGCTGGGACTTTTACAGATTAATGATGTGTGCAATGGAGGTGAAATCGTGAGACATGGCTTGCTGGCGGTACTGGGCCTGGTAATGGTTGTGCTCGTGGGATGCGGAGGACCCGGACAGACGGTCCCCATTGCTCCGGACATGAAGACTGTCCCGGATCCGCCGAAGGTGCGGAGCGCTCCGCGGGTCGCTGTCGTTCCTTTCGAAGATGTTCGCGCCGATAAGACTGCGATTGGGCGCCACCAACACTATGTCGAAACGAATGTTGACCGGTTTGTTCCAGTCGACGGTTCAGCCTCGGACCAGGTGACGAAATTTGTCGTCGACTATTTGAAGCAAGCAGGGATCCCCGTGACACTGGTGCAGAGGCCTCAGGTCTCGCCGGACACTGCGGATGTGACTTTGACGGGACAGATTGAATCGTACTGGAATGAAGCGGTCTCGCGATTTGGGCGTACCGAGCTCAGTTCGAAAAATCGGCTCCGAATCAAACTCACGAACCTCAGCGATGCCAGCACCACGACAGCAACGGTCGGAGGCGAGGCCACCACCAAGGTCGTCAACTTCAGCCAGGCCGACCTGGAAAAACTTGCCGGGGAGGCTCTGGGCCAAAGCCTGGCGCGCTTCCTCGCAGACTTAACAGTTGTCGACCGGTCATTCAAACCGAAACGCGAAGAGTGATTTCCCCGGGAGGCGGTTCGTAGCAATCGGCAGCGGTAGAGACTTGGACGACACACGACGTGGCGAAACCGTCCATTTCCGTCGAGCAGTTGCGGGCCCAGACCGAAGAGCTTCTTTCGCTCCCGGAGTCTGACCCGCAAGCTGCTATTCTCAAAGAGCTTCTCGGCTCTGTCCTCCGGCTGAACAGCTCCCGGCTGGACATGCTCGACCTCAAGATCATCCACCGAAGTCTGAAGGAGATGCGGTACGCGTTCCGCGTCTTCAAACCCTACAGGCACCGCCGCAAAGTCAGTGTCTACGGATCGGCCCGGCTTCCCTCCGGCACCCCGCTGTATGACCTCGCGAGACAGTTCGCGAAGCTACTCTCCGAGCAGAGTTTCATGGTGATCACGGGCGCGGGCGACGGCATTATGAGAGCGGCCAACGAAGGTGCGGGCCGTGAAAACAGCTTTGGGGTCAATATCCTGCTCCCGTTCGAGCAGGAGGCGAATCCTGCGATCGTGGACGATCCCAAACTCATCACCTTCAAGTATTTCTTCACGCGAAAACTATTCTTCGCGCGCGAATCACATGGCAGCGCGGTCTTCCCCGGCGGGTTTGGGACTCACGATGAGTGTTTTGAAATACTGACGCTGCTCCAGACGGGAAAAAACAATCCTCATCCCGTTGTCATGCTCGATGTCCCGGGAGGCACGTACTGGAGAAAGTGGGAACGATTTCTTCAGGAAGATATGGTCGCCACCAAGCTCATATCACCCGAGGATTTGAATCTCTTTCGGATTGTGGATTCCGCGGAAGCGGCGGTGGCCGAAATTGCGGGGTTTTACCAGGTCTATCACTCGTGCCGGTTCGTGAAGGGCCGCCTGGTGCTACGCTTGCAGCATCCGGTCTCCCCCGGTCAGGTCGACCAGATCAACGAGCAGCTCGGCCATCTGTATCCCGGTGGAAAGGTGCAGCAGCGCTCGGCCCTTCCCGAGGAGGCTGATGAACCGGAGCTCCTTGCGCTGCCGCGACTCGTTGTCCCTTACGATCGACGAAGCGCCGGGAATCTGCGGCAGCTAATAGACTTGGTGAACGCCATGCCGGCGGAAGCGTCCACCTTGCCTCCCGCTTAGTACCGCAGCGTCACCGAGCACGCGCTGCTCGCCGCACCAAAAAACTCTCTGGAGAAGGCCTCAACCACCGCAGGGTCGTACCCTTTGCAGCTAAAGACGTCGAGGTATGCCCGGTTCGTGTCATTGGCGAAGTGCGCACTGATGAGCGAAGTCTCAATGAGCTGAGTCATCGAGTACCCGGCGACGCGTCCATCTCCGAAGTGGACAATCTGACAGTCGCCATATCGCTTCATCCCGATTAAATCGCAGAGCGCCACGACATACGCCTGGATCTTGTTTCGGCTGCGGATGGTGTCTGGGTTACAATTTTGAAGATCAATCGAAGCGGAGAGGCCCCAGGCTTTCCCCTCGCCTACCAGCTCTTCCTGCGAGCCGTTTGGAGAGGTTGCCGGGGCCATTGTTGGCAAGATCGCGCCTTCAGCATTTGCAAGTGCATTCATCGATAGAGATTCACCTCCTGTTAGCGAGCATGGGCCTGCGATGACAGTGCACTATAACACAGATTTTTCGATATCAATCTTTTTAGAAAAGTTTTTCGCGGGCGTAAGCTATGAGGAGGGAGTCGGCGTGAAGTCGCGGATGCGGGCACGACCTTCTTCGACGGTCATGTGACCGAGCTCAACCTGGCGTCGCACCCACAGTTCATGCTGCGTGCGCAGTTGATAGGCCCGGCGGCGCTCGAGTGCGCCGTGGTCCACTGTCCACATCGACGTGAAAAAGGTGTCCTGTTGCGAGGTTAACAGCCCCGCCTGACCCAGCACAGCCCGCTCATCGAAATGCGGGGAATCCCATGACCAGTTCTCGTCGTAGGAGGCTGTCGCGCACGCGCCAAGCAGGACTGCGGCGAGAATAGCAAGAAGCGGTAGTCGGCTCTTCATTACAGGTAAAGAATAACACAGGTAAAGAATAACGACGGAGACTGAATGATTCAAGCCATAGAATCCGCCTTGCCAGGGCCGGGGCATCCCTGGGGAGGATGGTAGAAGCAGACAACGAGCCCTTCGAGAGCCTCAGGGCGAACGGAAGGGAAATAGAGAGCTATGAGTTCTGACGAGAGTACGACGTACGTTCGGCGGGCCGGGAACATCGTTCGTCCCGAGCCTGTCGAAGGACAACTGAGTGAGACTGCGGGAGCCCCAGGGGGTTAACGGTTTACGGTGGGCCCGGGTTTAGTCCACTGGGCGGGATGTCCGGCGAAAATCCACGTCGCAATGTCTGCTCGCTGATAACCGCGGTCGTCATGAACTGGGCGAGGTAATCGGGCCCGCCGGCCTTGGCTCCCGTCCCGGATAAGCGCGCGCCGCCAAACGGCTGGCGGCCGACCAGGGCGCCCGTGATGCCCCTATTAATATAGAGGTTGCCTACTAGATAAGCATCGCGCGCACGAGCAATGTTTCCTGGGCTTCTGGAGTACAGCCCGCCGGTCAGGGCATAGTCCGTTGCATTGGCGAACGTGAGGGCCTCCTCAAAATCCCGAGCGCGCAGCACTGCGAGCACGGGCCCGAAGATCTCTTCGTTTGCCAGCCGATGCTCGGGGTGTATGCCGGTGAAGACCGCCGGGCCGAGGAAGTTCGGCCCGGGCCGATGGGCGAGATCAGGCCGCAGTATAGGGTGTCCTTCCTTTTCGCCGAGCTCAATATAGCTCAGGACCTTCTCCACAGCGCGTTCATCGATCAATGGGCCAAGGCCTGTCCCTGGATCCTCAGGCATACCCATTCGAACACTGCGCACGGCTTCGATCAGCCGCTCGACAAACGCATCATGAATGGAATCCAGAAGGATCAACCGGGAGCACGCCGAGCACTTTTGACCTTGGTAGCCCAGGAATGATGCCGTCACTCCTGCGATCGCCTCGTCGGGGTCGGCTGTTTCGTCGACGATAATGGCATTCTTCCCACCCATTTCGGCGATCACCTTTTTGACCTCATGCTGCCCGGGCCGAACACGCGCCGCCTCGACAATAATGTCAAGACCCACAGCTTTCGAGCCGGTGAACGCAATCACGGAGATTCCATGATGGGTGACCAACCGCTGCCCGATTTCAGCCTCGCCTGGCAGAAATTGAAGTACGCCCTCAGGCAAGCCCGCTTCCTGGAAGATCTCGACCAGTACGTAGCCTGTGAGGGGCGCCCGTTCCGATGGCTTAAACAGCACCGCATTCCCCGTGACAAGCGCTCCTGACACCATCCCTGCCGGGATCGCCAGTGGAAAGTTCCAGGGCGAGAGCACGGCGGCAAGCCCCCGAGGACGGTACACAAGCTGATTCAGTTCTCCCGGTGCGTCGCCCATCCGGAGGGGCACCGCCAGCCGGCGCATCTCGCCGGCATAGTAAATGAGAAAATCGATGGCTTCCGCCACGTCGGCATCCGCCTCGCGCCATGTCTTTCCAGTCTCATAGACTTCCAGGGCGGCGACCTCGAACCTGCGGCGCCGGAGCGCGGCGGCGGCCTTCTGAAGTATCGTGGCGCGCTCTTCGGCCGGCGTGGCGGCCCAGACCGGATGACTGGTCTCGGCACGCGCCACTGCTTCGTCCACGTCCTGTGGATCCGCAGCCGTGACCGTGCCCACCACTTCCTCAGGCCTCGCAGGGTTTCGGGAGATGAGCGTGTTCCGACCAGTTCCAGGGTGCGCAGAAAACTCGAGATCGATCCGACGTCCCATCCGACCTTTGGCATGGGCCAATGCCTGTTGCATCTTCTCTCTCGCTTCTGCCCGAGTGAAGTCGGTATGAGGCTCATTGGCAAACCGGCCGCTGTGTTCGCCTTTTTGTTCATGCTGAGTCTGTCGCAGCGCCTGTCCTGAGCCAGGTCGAAGGGCCTGTCCTGAGCCATGCCGAAGGATGCCCGATTTGCCGTCAAACGGCGGCCGGAGCAACTCGTCCAGGCTTTGCTGGCCCATGAACTGCCGGCGCAAAATGGATTCGTTCGCGGTATTCTCCAGGAGACGACGGACGAGGTATGCCATCCCCGCAATGAGTTCCCCCACGGGCGCGTAGACACGCAATCGATAGCCCGCGATCACCACCGCGCCCTGAAGAGAACCCGCCATCCCATGCAGCATCTGAATCTCGATGCTGTTTCGCGGAAGCCCGCGTCGCTCAGCTTCGCCGATCGCCAGAGCGACTTGCCGGAGATTATGGGTCCCCCACATGGGACGTATCACTTCTATCTCGTCGAGCATCATCGGGATCAGGCGCTCATAGCAGGCATCGGTCGCATCCTTTTCAGAAAAGACCGGGATCGGCCAGCCGCGTTGACGGTGGATGATCGTTTCATAGTCCCAATAGGCCCCCTTGACCAGGCGAATTCCAAATGGCCGTCGGCGAGCTTTCGCCCACGCGATGAACGCCTTCACGTCTCCTTCGGTATCAGTGAGATAGGCTTGCAGCGCAATACTCGCATAGGGGTACTGTCGGAACTCTTCCTCGAGCAACAGTCGTTTCACGACCCTGATTGTTAAATCCTTCCAGAAATACTGCTCCATGTCGAAGGTGATGCCTACAGGGAGTTCTGCTGCCAGACGCAAGAGTGGGCGCAACCGGCCGGCTATAGCCGTGTAGCAGCCTGCCGGATCAATGGGATCGAACTGTGAGTAGAGCGCAGACAGCTTGATCGAGACCTGTGCGCGGGGCAGAGGCCCGAGATGATCGGCCTCCAATAAAGGAGCGGCGGGCCACCGGGCCGTAGCGGCGGCCAAGGATGTGATCGCTTCACGGTAGCGGGCGGCATAAGCGTCCGCTTCCCGCTCCGAAACGACCGCCTCGCCGAGCAGGTCGATCGAGTGCGCGACGCCGCTCTTCCATAATGATTCAACCGCGGGCAGGGCCTCCGGCATCCCGGCGCCGGCGATGAACTGGTTCGCCATCTGGAGGGTCTGATTGTAAATGGTGTCTGCAGTAATGCCGGCGCCGAAGCCAACGGCTGAGAGTGCGCGCATTCCCCATCGCATCAATGAACGCCCTCCGGCGGCCGGCAAGGCAGCTCCTCCGAAATATTCCTCGACCAGACGTTGGATCTGACCGGGCGACTTCAGGGTAGGCAGCACGTCAATGAAACGGAACAGCTGGACCTTGAAGGCCTCGTCCTTGATCGCCCACTCCAACAAGCGTCCACTCCACCACTCGGGGTCGAACAGCCGGGATGGGGCGGCCGCTGCGATCTCATAGAGCTGCTGGGCGTGACGCCGGATGTCCGCTTCCGATGCTCGTTGAGTCATACAATATTATATACCCCGGCCGGCTATTTCCTTATTTCCCATGGACCCTTGGTGACCTTGAATTTCGCGCAGAGGCTCAGTTAGACTTCTTGTCATGGCAGAGATTCCGGTTTTCACCATTCCAGGCGAGCAGAAGAAGGAGCCCCGGCAGTTCTTCACGCGGGTTTTCTGTCTTCGCAAGGACCCACCGCCGTTGGCTTTACTGGTGGAGTTTCTTAAATCCAAAGGGGCTACCCCCATTTTGCCAGAGACCGTGAACGCCAAACTCCTGAACAGTTGGAACTGGGTGGGCATCGAGATCGGCTACCAGAAGGATCGTGAGCCCATCCTATTGACGTGCTGCCGGAAAGGCAGCGCGCAGGATGAGATCTTCACGCAGGACATCGAGGGGTTACGGTCTTTTGTGGACGCGCATCGCGAGCTTGACAGTTGGCGGGTCTCGGACCATCTGCGCGCATGCCGGTTCTTCGTCGCATCCATTTTGAACAAGAATGACATCACCGACGAGGGCTACGACTTCAACGGCTGGATCCTGCAATTCTTCGAGGAGAACTGTGACGGTATGGTGCAAATCGACGGACAAGGCTACTATGGACCGGAAGGAGAGATTCTCCTTGATCTGCCCCCGATGGACGCTGAAGATGCAAAAACGGAACCCGCCGTTTCCGGACTGATTAGTCCCACGCCGCTCAAGCCGAGCGGCCAAGCCTGACTGTACGGCCGCATGGCCGAGCCATTCTTTATCCCGCTGGAATCTCTTCACGACCGGGCGTCCCATTGGTTTAATCGCGCGCGCGCGGCGCTGCTGGGGGCCCTTCCCTGCCGGCGCGGCTGCAGCCGGTGTTGTATCGGGACCTTTGCCATCACAGCTCTCGACGTCACGATGCTTCGGCAAGGCCTGCGCGCTCTCTGTCCTAGTGACCGCGAAGATATCGAAGCCAGGGCGCAAGATCAGATGGCGGCCATGACGCAGGCGTTCCCCCGGCTTGAGAGCACTCCGTACCTTGATGACTGGAGCGATGATGAGCAGGACGCCGTAGCGGCACAGTTCGCCGAGGCGCCGTGTCCAGCGCTCGATCGTGACGGGTGTTGCCGTGTCTATGAGGCTCGTCCAGTGACATGCCGCACCATGGGCATCCCCATCGAAGAGGATGGCGCTGTTCACGGAGCCTGTGAGATCCAGACAGCGGTTCCGATCGTCCGCCTGCCATCTATCTTTCGCGAAGAAGAAGAGCGTCTGGCGGAACAGGAAGCGCGGGAACTCGGCGCCTGCCAAGAGGAATCGTTCTCTGGCGGCGACGAGGTCTTTCTCGCGTATGGCTTTCTCCCCGAGCGTGCCTGGACAGGCTTTTCAACAATACGGTAAGATCGTCGCGTTTCCGCGTGCGCCTGTAGCTCAGTGGATAGAGCATCAGCCTCCGGAGCTGAGGGCCACAGGTTCAAATCCTGTCAGGCGCACCACTTTTCACGCATTCCGTCACCTATCGTGCACACCCCTTTTCGGTGGTTACGGTTTTCAATCACGGTTCTAATCAGACGTCCTTGATTAATCGCATCCTGAAGATGCTCGGGGGCTAGGCGTGCGTACGGGCTGCACCACGTAGGCTCCCCCTGCTTGTACCCCGGCGTGACGCGCCAGTATGCCGCGGAGGGAATGCCAATTTGTCCTCTTGATTCCCGCCTTCCGTATGCTGGCATGTACGCCCGTCGAACGTAAGACCCTGTATGAGATGCTGAAGAATATCAAGCGGACTGGGGAAGACCCAAGGTGAACCTTTCAATCAGAATCAAGAGATTTGAGAATGCTCCTTACGTTTTCGCTCAAGGGTGAGAACGCGATTTTCCAAGTCAAAACTGTTCCTCGAGCCTCAAACAGGTTGCGACGGCAAAAGACCCATCATCGGCCACTCTAGCAGATATGCACCCTATCATGAATCCTTGATGGCCGGACAACGAGCTTGAGGTCTGTTTGACAGAGATTTGCACCAGTTTCCAGGAGGGGGTTCTATAGAACCCACTTTGTCCTTTTTAGTTAAATAAGGCATTAATTGTCATTAGTTTAAATTTAAAGTTTAAATTTAATGTAATGTATTTAATTGCATCAATACTGCTTCATATTATGTATTTAATAGCATCAAATTATATTGACTAAATGTAGTTAAAGGCATAACATAGTTTATGAAAAGAAGAGGATTGAGCATAATCGACGACCGGGCATTAGCACGTCTTCAGAACGAAAGCCCTTGGCAGCCTCCCGCTGGGGAATGGATTAGAATGCTTCGTACATACTTGCGAATGACGCAAGCGGAGCTTGCGAAGCGCACGAACATTGAGCAGGCCCATCTTGCGAGGATCGAGACAGGTCGGATTGATCCACAAATCAGCACCCTCCGGCGAATCTTTGATGGTCTTTCGTGTGGTCTAATCGTCGAGCCCTGCCCCCGTAAGCCCATTAAAGATCTGCTTCGCGGGCGCGCGCGCGCTGTCGCCCTGAATCGGCTCAAACAAGCAATGGGAACGATGGCCTTAGAAAAGCAGGAACCTAATGCCGAGATGTTCAAGTTCCTGCTAGAGAAGCAGACGGACGAAATTCTAACCGATCAGCGCGAACGGTTATGGGCAAAAAAAAGTGAATGATGAGACGCAACCGGCCGCCGCGACACCAGAAGAGGACATCTCGGGTTTGCTTCTCATACATCTTACAAGCCGTGATGTGCGAAACGCTACTGAACTAGAATCTATAAACCAAGCTTACAAGAAGCATATTTATAGAGCTCGGAGGAAGCCACCTACCGACGACTGGCTAACGGATACATTTATACGGCAAGTACACCTTGATATGCTTGGGACCATTTGGGAGTGGGCGGGTAAGTATCGAACCACAGCGGTGAATATAGGCATCAACTGGAAACAAATCCCAGAACAAGTGAGAATACTGTGTGATGACTTCCGGTATTGGAATTCCGACAAAGGCTCAATGCCTATCGTTGAAATCGCCGCACGTCTACAAAATAGACTGACCCGAATTCACCCGTTCAAAAATGGTAATGGACGCCATGCAAGACTAATCACTGACATCTTTTTTCACAGTCGCCGGCATCGATTGCCAAGATGGCCCCAGATACAGCTTATGATTGAAGGTGACAGCGAACGAGCAAGCTACATTGCGGCGATGAAAGACGCCGATAGAGAAGACTACACAGCGTTGATCCACTTCATTGAGGGGTGCTTTGAGCCGGAAATCTAGCGGGACCAAGTGTAAGTCCGCAAATGTCAAAAACAAAGCGATGCCTGCGAAAAAAGGTACAGCTAGAGAGACCGATCTACAGAACACTGAGGAAAAAAACGCCTTCACTCTCTAATACGCATTGATAACGGCCTAGTGTCTTAGGATCAGTACACACCGAATTTTCCCAGCTGCAACCGCTCGCATTCTCAGTTCAGTTGAAGCTTCCGGTCTGTAAAGAATGATGAGCCGATCTAAAGCCTTCTTTGAGTCTAGTGCGTCTTAAGGATACTCCAAGTTTTTCGCAACCCAGCAAGACCCAAGCCCCAGAAGAAATAGAAGCATCGTATTCGGCTAGGGTACGGGCACGGCTCCAGAAATTTAAAGCGGAGAGAGGGTAATTTGTCCCGGACGCCGTGCCAATCGTCACCTTGGGGATAGGGTTCCCTGCCGGATCTGTCACTAAAATGTCTGTCAGCGTAACGCCGTTCGTGAAGTCTGCAATTGCTAAAAAGCTGTAGGGGTCCGTGCCTTAATCAGAGGATTTAAAGTACGTAGAATTACAGCAAACTGAGAAAGCTTATATGTCAGTGTGTAACCTCGTGTTTACATGGAAGTACTACATACTTTCAACAGCATGCCGTTCAGGCCAGAAATAGCAGTGCGAAATATAACCGTGCTTGAATTATAGGAAGGAAATCCGCTTCGTATCT
>JBBRRL010000025.1:0-11299 GCA_038200775.1 Nitrospirales bacterium | reverse complement strand
GGCTTCTCGACCAAGACGTGAAGGCCGGCTTCGAGGCATGCCTTTGCGATGTGATGATGCAACGGCGTGGGAACAGCGATACTCACTGCATCGACGCGATCGCACAGATCCGAAATATGCGGGAACCAGGAACAGCCGTGCTTCAGGGCGATGTCGCGGGCGCGCGAGGGCTCGCTATCCACCACGGCGACGAGCGCGGCGTCGGGCAATGCTGCATACACGCGGGCATGATGCTGCCCTAGGGAGCCCACCCCGATCACGCCTATTCGCACTTGGTGCATGAGTGTCCCGAAATCTCTTGTTACCGGCTAACCTTTTATGCTGGAGGACGTCACCCCGACAACCGCAATCCCTGCCTTGTTGGCCGTGGCCAGAGCTTGAGACCTGTCCAAAAACAGGGCCTTTCCCGCTTCAACCGCCAATACCGAAGCGCCGCATTGCGCCATGACTTGAATGGTCCCTGGTCCGATGGAAGGCAGGTCAAACCTGGAGTCCTGTTGGGTTTTAAATCTCTTTACGACGACCGCATCCTTACGCGCAAGTGCGCCTCCCCTTAAAATAGCCTGATCAGTACCCTCCACGGCTTCCACTGCCACAACGATGCCGTCCTTCACCACGACACACTGGCCGATATCTAGATTACCGACTGCCTCGGCCATCTCCCAACCAAACTGGATGTCGCGCCACTCGCTCTTGGTCGGTGAGCGTCGCGAGAGGCACCCGTCTTCCATGGTTGACCCCTTCAACCCGAACAACGGCTCTCTAATTTTAATGCCTTCGTCTTCCAATTCCGCAGCGAGAGCACGCAAGATAACGTCGTCCTTTCGGACGTCGAGTCGGCGGGCGAGAGCGAGGGCACGAAAATCGAATCGCACCTTGCTGAACAGATGCGTCTTACTGACGCCGCCGAGCATGACGGCCTGATATACGCCGTCCTGCTTGAAGGCTTTGATCAACTTCCCGAGCTGGCCCAGGGAAATCCAATGAATCCGGTCGACGTGTCCTTCCAACGCCGCGTCGGTTTCCCCTGTCAAGGCCACGGCACAGACGCGGTAACCTAACGCACGTACATTGTCGGCAAACAGTGCGGGAAAGCTCCCGTTTCCGGCGATCAGGCCGATCCATTCCCCCGACATGATCGGCTCGCTAGTCGGCGGGGGCTCGGCTTGCAAAGACCTTATCGGCGGCACACCAGTCACTCACCCTCACGCTCGTCCATCCCCTTGCAGATGCCCCGCTTGGTGCCGTCAATAAACGTGAGAAGCTCGCGGACATCACGGGAATCATCAAACTCATCGCGTACCTTTTTGACGGCGTCGGCAAAGCGGAGGTCCGATCGAAATAAGGCACGATACACCCGCTTTAATAGACGGATACGGTCATCCGAGACCCCGAGGCGTTTGAGTCCGATGGTATTGACACCGAACAGGCGCGCGCGATATCCCCCGGCTGCCCGCATGAACGGTGGCACATCCTGCCCCAGCGCGGAACATCCGCCCACCATGCTGTATGCTCCGAGCCGCACGTACTGATGAACGCCCGAAAGACCGCCGACAATGGCGTAATCACCAATCGTGATGTGTCCCGCCAAGGACGCGGCGTTGGCCATCACAACGTGGCTGCCCAAGTGGCAATCGTGAGCGATATGCACGTAGGCCATCAAGACATTGTGATGGTCCAGACTCGTGACGCCCCCGCCGAAAGCGGTTCCGCGGTTGACGGTGACGTATTCACGGAGAATATTATTATTGCCGATGCGCACAAACGTTTTTTCGCCTTTATACTGGAGATGCTGGGGCGGGGCGCCGATGGAGACAAACGAATGGATCTGACAGTCCTCTCCGATCTCAGTCCAACCTTCAATGACCACGTGCCCTTCGATACGAGTCCGTCGTCCGATCCGAACATGCTCCCCAATGATGCTGTAGGGCCCGACGGTGACCCCCTCGGCAAGTTCAGCCTTTCCATGCACCAACGCGGTCGGATGCAATTTGGTGGTCATGGTTCGCCCTCTGGTATGGAAGTCCCGTCGGTAATCATGGCCATTAATTCGGCTTCGCACACGAGCGCCTTGTCCACATAGGCCTCGCCACGCATCTTCCAATAGGGATAGCGAGCCCGCAGCACTTCGACCACAAAGCGGAGCTGGTCGCCGGGCTCAACCGGCTTGCGAAACTTGGCTTTATCGATGCCCATGAAATAGACGAGATTCGTGGTGCCTTCCTTGGAAGGCTTCGCGGATTTAAATGCCAGGATCCCTCCTACCTGCGCCATGGCTTCGATAATGAGGACGCCGGGCATGATCGGCCGCCCAGGAAAGTGTCCCTGAAAGAAGGGCTCATTGATGGTGACGCTCTTCAAGCCAACCACGCGCTTTCCGATCTCCAAATCTTCGATTCTGTCGACCAATAGAAACGGGTACCGGTGCGGCAGAATCGACTGGATCTCCATATTATCCAGACGCGTGCCTTGTGTGATCTCTTGGCTCACTTAGACCCCTTATCGAGTTCTTTAATCACCCGGTCGGTAATATCGAGGGACGGATGGCTATAGACGACTAGAGCACCCGCGCCGTTGTCACCTTTTTCTACAACGAGGCTGAGCCGGTCTTTATCCGCAATCCCTTTGACGATTTGCTCGAGGCTCTTGTTGAACTCCTCGAGCACTTCCTTTTTCTTACTCTGAACTTCCTGAGTGAGCTGGTTGACCTTGCGCTGGTATTCCATATAGCGCTTTCGAAAAGTCTCCTCTTTGTCTTTCTTCGCTTCTGGACTCAGCACCGCGCTCTGCTTGACCAAATCCTCTTCCATCTTCTTCAGTTCTTCTTCTTCGAGGTCGATGATTCTTTGCCGGCTCTTTAGATATTCCTGGAGATTATCCTTGATTTTTTTGCCGTTCTTCGTGCCATCCAAAACCTTCTGGGGCTCGAGCACCCCGATCTTGAATTCCGCTGCGAATGACGTGCCACCCCACGCCAACACTAGTATAGCGGCAACAACCGCCATTCTGCACAGATTCTTCATGCTTATGCCCCTTTCCCTAGGAAACTCGCGGCCCTTCAGAAGAGAGAGCCGATTGAAAACTCAAACAGCCCGGACCGCTCATTGGTTTTTCGATCGAGATTGATCCCGTATTCCAGCCGCAACGGACCGAAGGGAGAGATCCAGCGAATTCCTGCGCCAGCCGCCGGACGGAGGTTGATGCCGAGCGGTTCTCCGTCGCTGAATCCCTTTCCGTAGTCAAAGAATATCACGCCTTTGACCTTGACTTCCGGCACCAGCGGGAACAAAAAGTCCAGGTTGATGAGGACCTGTTTTGTCGCGCCTAGAATACTGCCGTCGGGTGCGACCGGGCCGCCCTTCCCGAAACTGAACCCACGAAGCGTCTGGATTCCCCCGACAAAGAAACGTTCTCCTACAGGCAGCGGGTCATTGGCACGATAGCTATGGGCCACGCCAATTCTAAAGCGCGGCGCTAACACCGTATCGCCAAACATGGGGAAGTACCACGCACTGTCACCAATTAATTTGTAAAAATAGTTGTCTCCGCCCAAGACGCTCCCCGCAAATTCTGCGGTAATCCCATGCCGCGAACCACTCTTGGGATCAAAATAAAAGTCGCGCGTGTCCCGCGCCAGGCCTAGCACCACAGCATCTGTCGTCGAGGTGCCGACCTGCTGTTGGATGAGCAGCGGCAGGTCGGTGATTGGAGTGGTCGTGACGCCGCCGCCGCCAAGGAAAAGATCGCCCGATGAGGAGTTGGAGATTGTCAATCTCTCACGTAGCACGCTAAGACTGCCGCTCAAATACTCTGAGAACCATTTACCGAGGACCACGTCAGCGCCGACGCGCTTTTCAAAATAACTGATAAAAAATGTCTCTCTCGCGTAGAGATCAATCTGCCCCGAGAGTGCGTTGTCGAACAGGTAGGGCTCGCGAAAGGTCACTACTCCCAAGGAACGACGTTGTCCAAGCTGCCCACGGACCTTTAATAACTGCCCGCGGCCGAAGAGGTTACCTTCGGTAATGTCGGCGACGATAGAGAGTTGATCCAGCGAGCTGAATCCACCACCAATGCTGAACGTGCCGGTGGACTTCTCCTTCACCTTGACATCGAGATCGACAGTACCGGGATCAAGCTGCTTTGGAATGATCTCCACTGTCTCGAAGTAGTTAAGATTATTCAAGCGTTGAAAGCTGCGTTTGAGCGCGGCGGTATCAATAAGCTCGGCTTCGTTCAGACGCAGCTCTCGGCGGATGACTTTGTCACGCGTCTTTTCATTCCCGGAGATGTTGATGTTTTTAACGCGAATCAGCGCCCCTTCTTTGGTATCAAAGATGACGGCCGCGGTCTTCGTCTCTTGATCAGGCCGCACATCAGGGTTCACTTCGGCAAAGGCGTAACCCTTGACGCCGTAGAGATCGGTGATGCGTGTCACCTCATCACGGACTTCTGCCATTCGGATAATGGACCCCTCGCGCAGCTTGCTTTCGGCTCTCAGTTCGGCCTCGGGGAATAATGTCTGTCCTTTGTACTCAGTCTTGCCGAGGGTGAATTGCGGACCTTCGACGATTGGAAATCGAATCGTGAACCACTTCTTATCGGGGCTCAGGTCAACGATGGGCGTGCCCACCTGCGCGTTCAAATAACCTTCATCAAGATACACGAGCCTGACTCGCTCCACGTCGTTGGAAAGTTCTTCTTTCTTATAGATCCCGGAGTCGTCGAACCAGGAAAAGAGAAACCTGTACTTCCGGGTGAACAATGGCTTTTTCAATTTCTTGACGGGAATCGACTTGGCGCCTTCGAAGTCGATACTCTTGATGCGTGCTCGAGAACCTTCCTGAATGAAAAAGGTCAGCGTTTTTTTATCGGTGTCCAGGGTTTTGATCACGGGGATGATTCGCGCGCTGTAATAGCCCTCCTCCTCGTAGAGTGCCCGCAACTTCTCCACGCTGTCTTTGACCTGTTGTTGATCCAAAAATGATTGGTTACGTACAGTCAGTTTCTCTTTGAGCTTGTCATCCTTCAGGTTTTCATTTCCGTCAAACAAAATGTTGGTGATGAAGGGCTTCTCGGTGACGACAAACACGACGGCGACGCCCCCGGGAGCCGGCTCTGTCTCTACACGAACATCTTCGAAGAACCCCATCTGGTAGACCGACCGGATTTGGTCACGAATCGTTTCCTGCGAAAATCTACTTCCTTCCTTTAAGGAGATTCGGCCGCGGATCGCCGGAGTTTCTATGCGCTTATTTCCTTGAAGTCGAATGGATGTAATCAGCGGCGCAGGCTCTTCAGCCCATAGATGGGGCGGCGCCGCCGCCTCCCACAGACTGGTCGACAAAACAAGTATAACTACGCAAAACTTTAGGAGGAGAAGAACAATGCGTGTGCCTCGCGCGGCAGTTGCTGGGGTCGGAAAATGCACCAACCGTTTCTGCTCCCCTAACTCGCTGCATTTCCGCCTCAGGCGAAGATCCGAAAGCTTCACAAAAGAGGCCGTAAAAATGGAGAAATTGTACAGATCGACCCCTTGGAAGTAAAGCGAAAAAGGCACTGCTCCTTCTCGCGGTTTCCTTGACTTTGACGGGGCCTCTCCGTCATATTCTCTAGATCATGTCATTGAGCGTTATGAAGGCGGTCCTCCCTGCCGCAGGTCACGGAACTCGCTTTTTACCCGCCACAAAGGCTTCTCCCAAAGAAATGCTGCCCTTGGTGGACAAGCCTCTTATCCAATACATTGTGGAAGAGGCGGTGGCGGCGGATATCCGGAACATGATTGTGATCACCGGACGCGGGAAGCGCGCCATCGAAGACCACTTCGACGTGTCCTATGAATTGGAAGAATCACTGCGGCAGGGGAATAAAACAGCATTATTGCAGGAGATCAGGCAGATTTCGGAGTTGGCGAATTTCTGTTACGTTCGCCAGCGTCATATGCGGGGACTCGGCGATGCAATTCTATGCGCTCAGCCGCTGATCGCGCATGAGCCTTTTGCGGTCATGTTGGGGGATGAAATCATAGAAGCCGACGTGCCGGCCATTTCCCAGCTGATTGAGTTATACGAGCGGTTTCATGCCCCCATTATCGGGGTGCAAGAAGTCGCACCGGATGAGGTCTCGAATTACGGGATCATCGCGACAAAGCCCATCGGAGACGGCCTTTTTCAAATCGTCGATCTGATTGAGAAGCCCCAACCGAGCGAGGCACCTTCGCGCTTGGCAGTGATCGGCCGCTACATCCTCACTCCAGAAATCTTCACCGCTCTTGAAAAGACGCCCCCGGGGAAGAACCAAGAGGTCCAGTTGACCGACGCCCTCCGAACAGTTGCCAAACAGGCGCCCATGTATGCGTGTATGATAAAAGGGCGCCGCTTTGACGCCGGCGATAAATACGGTTTCTTGAAAGCGACGGTTCAGTTCGGCTTGAAGCACCCCGAATTCGGAGCGCGATTCGCTGAGTATCTGAAACAATTGAGCCTCTAACGAAAGAGTCCCATGACCGATTCGACACCGCAGGCGCCAGTTGAGCCTTCACAGGTGGAGATCCCCGAACATCTCCCGCTGCTCCCCATTCGGGATATCGTAATGTTTCCCTACATGGTTCTTCCGCTATTCGTCGGACGCGACATGTCGATTAAAGCAATTGAAGCCGCCCTGGCGGGCAAACGCATCATCATGCTCGCCGCTCAACGCTCGCTGGAAGTCGAAAACCCCACTCAGCAAGACATCCACACCGTCGGCACGGTGGGAATGGTCATGCGCATGCTGAAACTTCCCGATGATCGCATCAAAATACTGGTCCAGGGACTGGCGAAGGCCCGCATTCTCGATTTCGTGCAGACCACTCCTTATTTTGAAGTACGCCTTCAAACTCTTCCCGAGGGCAAACCAATAAGCTCTCTCGAGGGGGAAGCGCTGCTGCGGACGGTCAAAGAGCAGCTGGAGCGTCTGGTCAGCCTCGGTAAAATCCTGATGCCGGACGTGATGGTGGTCATTGAAAATCTTCAGGACCCGGGGCGATTGGCCGACATGGCGGTCTCAAATCTCGGACTGAAGGTAGATGCCACTCAGGAGATCCTGGAACTGCATGATCCTGTCGTGCGCCTCCGCCGTGTAAGCGAACTCATTGCAGCAGAGATCGAAGTGCTGTCGATGCAGCAAAAAATTCAGGCCGAGGCCAAGGGCGAGATGGACAAGACGCAGCGGGAGTACTTCCTCCGCGAACAGTTGAAGGCCATCCAAAAGGAACTGGGTGAACTTGACGAGCGCGCCGAAGAGGTCGCGGAGTTCAGACGCGGCATCAAGGAAGCGAAGATGCCGGACAAGGTTTTGAAAGAAACAGAAAAACAGCTCAAGCGCCTGGAGAAGATGCATCCCGATACCGCGGAGGCGGCCACCGTCCGCACATATTTAGAATGGATGGTGGAATTGCCATGGAGCAAAAAAACCACGGATAACCTGGATATCAAGGGCGCCGCGAAGGTTCTTGACGAAGACCATTATGACCTGGAAAAGGTCAAGGAGCGCATTCTCGAGTACCTGGCTGTCCGTAAAATGAAGGAGCGGATGAAGGGTCCCATTTTGTGTTTTGTCGGTCCGCCTGGTGTGGGAAAGACGTCACTGGGAAAATCCATCGCCCGGGCATTGGGCCGGGAGTTTGTACGGATTTCGTTGGGCGGTGTCCGTGATGAAGCGGTGATCCGCGGCCATCGCCGGTCCTATGTCGGGGCACTGCCCGGACGCATCATTCAGGGAATCAAGCAGGCCGGGTCCAACAACCCCGTGTTTATGATGGACGAGGTCGACAAGGTCGGGGCGGATTTCCGGGGAGATCCTTCCGCGGCGCTGCTGGAGGTGCTCGATCCCGAGCAAAATGGGGCTTTCAGTGACCACTACCTGGGCGTGCCGTTTGATCTGTCTGACGTGATGTTCATTACGACGGCGAATCTAAAAGATCCGATTCTCTCCGCGCTGCGCGATCGTATGGAGGTCATTGAGATCCCCGGCTATTCGCAGGAGGAAAAGCTTGGGATTGCCAGGAAATTCCTGATTCCCCGCCAACTCGAGGAGCACGGGATCAACGATAAGCATATCAAGTTCACCGACCCGGCGATCCAACGTGTGATTGCGGAGTATACCCGCGAAGCGGGAGTGCGCAACCTCGAGCGCGAGATCGCGAATGTCATGCGCAAGGTCGTGAAAAAGATCGCCGAAGGGAAGGAGGGACTCTATGCCATCACGCCTGCTCTCATCCCAAAGTACCTCGGTGTCCCCAAGCATGAGAATGAAGGCGAAGAAAAGAAAGATCTGATCGGCGTCGCCAAGGGCCTCGCGTGGACCGAATGCGGCGGGGATATCATTCATATCGAAGCGACCCTTATGAAAGGCAAAGGCGTCCTCACCCTCACCGGCCACCTAGGGGATGTCATGAAGGAATCGGCTCATGCCGCGCTCAGCTATATCCGATCGCGCGCCCGGCAATTGAAAATCAACCCGGACTCCTTCGCGCGGCAAGACATTCATATTCACGTGCCTGCCGGCGCCATTCCAAAGGACGGCCCGTCGGCCGGAATTACCATGGCCTCTGCCCTGGCGTCGGCCTTTACGAACACGCCATTGCGGCACGATTTGGCAATGACTGGGGAAGTCACGCTGCGCGGCCGGGTCCTGCAGATCGGCGGCTTGAAGGAGAAGATCCTCGCCGCCAAGCGCGTGGGCATCTACACTGTGATCATGCCGGAGCGGAACAGAAAAGATTTGACCGATATTCCTAAACATCTCTTGCAAGGGATGACATTTGTATTCGCGGATACAATGGAAGAAGTGCTGCGCGCCGCGCTCCGGAACCGCGAGCCCAAGGAGACCACTCACAAAGCCGTCGGCGTCCCAAAGCCTCCCAAGATGCTCAAGCGGCCGCCTGTGCGGCCCGTAGCCGCTGTCGCCGGCACCGTGCGTTGATGTTTCACGCCCAGAAGGCGTCCATCCTACCGAAAGATTGGTGCCGCGGTGGGCATACACCCGCCTAGAGATGCCGCCTCACTTCATCACCGAGTTCGAATTCATTCGGCATCTACGACAGACAACGCCGATGGTTCCCGGCATGGCTTCTGCAGTCATTGCCGGGATCGGTGATGATGCGGCCGTTGTCAAAGTACAGCCGGGCCATGTGCTTCTCGCCACGACCGACCTGCTGGCGGAGGGAGTCCACTTCGATTTAGCCTACATGACCTACCGGCAGGTGGGGTATCGTGCGGCCGTTGCCAACTTGAGCGATCTGGCAGCCATGGGGGCCACACCGCGGTATGCTCTTGTCGCCGTCGCACTCGGTCCGAAGGCCACGGCGCGGGACGCTAAAAACCTCTACCGCGGCATCCAGGAGGGCTGCACCTCGGCAAAGACCATGGTGATCGGCGGTGACACCTCTGCTTCTCACAACAGCTTATTTGTCTGTCTTACTGTTCTAGGCGAGGCCAAACCGGCCTCGGTGCTGACACGCTCCGGGGCACGCCAGGGGGACGCTCTGTATGTCACGGGAACGCTGGGAGATTCATACGCAGGCAGGGAGATCCTCCAGGATCGAACAATACGGGCGAGGGTCATGGATCGTGATCGTGACCAGCTCGTGACACGACATATTCAGCCGACGGCTCGGTTAGTTGAAAGTCGAGCACTCGTAGCGGCTCGCGTGGCGAACGCAGCCATCGACATCTCTGATGGTCTTGCTGGTGATCTACGGCGGCTGTGTACGGAGAGCAGGGTCGGTGCACTGGTCGATCTGCGGAGACTACCGGTGTCTCAATCCCTTCTGGCCTATTCTCGCGCCCGTCGGAAGGATCCCTTTCATTACGCCATGACCGGCGGGGAAGACTATGAGCTCTTATTCACTGTGCCGCGCGAAAAGGTGGTGCAGGTCGAGGGGCTTATTCGGCGGGGACTGTGCGCAACCGCCATCGGGCGCATCACCACCGCACGGCAAGGAGTGCGGGTTATCGCGGTCGATGGAAAATGCCGCATTCTCCACGCTCACGGCTATGAGCATCTGATCGCCAAAAACGGCCGGCGCCCATGACTTGGTCGCGAATCAAAAAGACCGTCCAGCAGGTTCTCCACCTGGGGGATTCCCCACACCGGACCGCCCTGGCTTTCGCGACGGGAGTCTTCATTGCCTTCACCCCTACCTATGGCCTTCATACGCTCAGCGCCGTGCTGGTCGCCTGGGCCTTTCGGCTGAATGTCGTTGCGATGTTAGCCGGATCATTCATCAATAACCCATGGACCGTTCTGCCGATTCTCGCAAGCACTATGTGGGTGGGCCTCAAGCTCGTGCCGATCGGGGACTCGCCCACCTTGGATTGGAACCATTTCAACATTCCCATTCTTTGGCACCAATTCAAGCCCTACGTGTTTCCGTTTGTCGTGGGGGCGCTTGTGCTCGGAATTGTCTGCTCGCTCATAGCGTATCCGCTTGTCCTGTTCGGCGTGCGGCGCTATCATGAAGCCCAGCGGCGGGTGAGCGCTGCTCTGGCCGCTTCCCTTCGGAACCAGAGCAAGTAGCGTGCTTGCGCGTCCCAACCCTCCATGCTAGGATTTCAGCAGTGTGAAAATCCCACTCGCCATCGGAAAATTGCATTACGACGGTCTGGCGCTCATCGCCGACCCTATTCATGAATACATCACCTTCACCGCGCCGCTGTCCGTGCCCCCGGACGGACCCGCGATAGCCGATTCTGTCGAAACCACAGAAAAAGATCTGATTGACTCTGCCTGGATGCAACGCCTCCGTTACATTTTTCAACTGCAGAGTGCACGCTGGGTCTATCCCTCCGCCGAGCATAGTCGCTTCGTGCATTCTTTAGGAGCAATGCATGTCGCCGGGCGATTTGCCCGCCACCTCTATCCCTTTTTGCAGAAGGCCGCACAGGACGTGCCGTCCGCAAACTATGTTGAAGAACTGCTTCGTGTCACGGCCCTCGTCCATGATATAGGCCACGGTCCGTTTTGCCACTTCTTTGATGAAAATTTTCTCGAGCAGTTTCACCTGACCCATGAAAAATTGGGCCAGATCATCGTGCGTGAGCACCTTGCGCAAACCATCCGTGGCATCCGCCGGAGTCCATCGGGGCCTTTTGAAAAGGGCGAGGAACTGGATCCTGATCAGGTCGCGCACTTAATTCTGAAGGATAAGGGAAAGGACAGTTCGCGAATGCCGCGCTGGCTGACTTTTCTCCAACCCGTGATCTCCGGTAGTTATACCGGTGATAACCTGGATTATGTGTTGCGGGACTCCTATATG
>JBBRRL010000024.1:0-11417 GCA_038200775.1 Nitrospirales bacterium | reverse complement strand
ATCCCGATGCTCGCGGCGCTTACTCACTGCGCACCCCCGACATTTTCTGATCTACCGTATGACTGCCATGAAGCCTCAGGGTAATACACACTTACTATTCCACGATGCAGATGATGAACGTGGACACGTGGCCCTGGGTTGATCAGCTCAGGGGCCACTCGGCGTGTCCCATACGTCGTGGACTAGTCCAGGAAACGACATACACACAGCGCAGGTCATTTTTTGTGCATTTCTTGCAACCTGTTATACCCACTGACATGGCAGAATATAAACAAAAGATCTGTTGCAAGGTCCGCATTAATGGGACTATGGAGAAATGTGCGGTCTATAATGAATTGACGCGCCCGCAGGGAGAATTTTGTCGTGGAGGATTTGAATCCTGAAACCCTCGGGCTGAACCAAACGAAAGAAGACACACCTGGAGAATCTCAATGAACATACAACAGACAGTGATAGTCAGTGCTGTGCGGACTCCGACAGGAAGTTTTAACGGTGTTTTCAGTAACGTACCGGCCACGAAGTTAGGAAGTATCGCGATCGCTGAAGCCGTGAAGCGCGCCGGCCTATCCGGCGATGAAGTAGACGAGGTCTACATGGGCTGCGTGTTGCCGGCAGGGCTTGGTCAGGCGCCCGCACGGCAGGCTGCTATCGGCGCGGGCCTTCCTCATTCTGTCGGCACCACAACGGTGAACAGAGTCTGTGGCTCAAGTCTCATGAGCGTTATTATGGCGCAGCAGACGATCACTCTGGGAGCCGCCAGCGTGGTCGTCGCTGGCGGGATGGAGAACATGACCAGGGCGCCTTATCTTTTAGAGAAGGCCCGACAAGGCTATCGACTGGGTCACGGTGAGGTGACCGACAGCCTCATCAAAGACGGACTCTGGGATGTCTACAACAATTTTCACATGGGAGACGGCGGTGAATTGTGTGCAAAGAAATATGGTCTGTCGCGAGCGGAAGCCGATGACATTGCGCTAGAGAGCTATCGGCGCGCACGGGAAGCAATCGCGAGCGGGGCTTTCAAGCGGGAAACCGTAGCCGTAGAGGTGCCGCAGAGAAAAGGGCCGCCGTTGGTCGTAACGGATGATGAAGAGCCGGGCAAAGCTGACCTCAGCAAAATGCGATCTTTCAAGCCGGTATTCCAGGAAGAGGGGATACTGACCGTCGGTAATTCTCCGTCGTGCAACGACGGCGCCGCAGCATTGGTGCTGATGGCTGAAGACCAAGCAGTCTCGCGGGGGCTTCGACCGTTGGCCCGGATGACAGGATACGCCGGAGCCGCCATAGCGCCTGAATGGTTTACGTTAGCGCCAATCGAAGCGATCAAGCGCGTCTTAAAGCAGACGGGGCTGTCGATCGGCGACATAGATCTCTTCGAAATCAACGAGGCGTTCTCGGCCGTGGCGCTCGCGATCAACCGGGAATTGGGTTTGGATCCGGCGAAAGTTAATGTCAATGGCGGAGCGGTCGCGCTCGGCCATCCGATCGGCGCAACGGGCGCAAAGATCCTGACGACCCTGCTCTATGCGTTGGAGGCGCGAGGCGAGCGACGTGGGTTGGCGAGCCTCTGTATCGGAGGCGGTGAGGCCGTGGCGGTCATTATCGAGCGCGAAGATCGATCAGCGGTGTGATCGTCACTGAGATAACGACGCGAGGCTCGTTAGCCTCGCTCCTTTAACCAGTTGGCGATCAGCGGGGGTAGATCTCTTTGCACCTTCCCGCTCACGTACATGCCGATATGCCCGACCGGAAATGACCGCACGGTGTAGTCGGTGCTGCCGACATACTGTTCCAGCGCGACAGAGGATGGCGGAGGAACCAGGTGGTCCTGCTCAGCATAGATGTTCAGTACGGGCATGCGAACGGCTCCGAGGTCCACCGTCTTCTCGCCGATCTTGACCTCTTTCCTGATTAACTTGTTTCCCTGATAGAAATCCTTCATGAACTGCCTGTACGTTTCTCCAGCCTGGTCGGGGCTGTCGAAAATCCACTCCTCCATGCGCAGGAAGTTCTGCAATTTCTCTTCGTTGTCGAGGATATCGATCATTTCGAGATACTTGCCAATGCCCAACTGAAAAGGCTTCATCATTAAGAAGCCCAAATTCATGAACTCCCCAGGGATATTGCCAAAAGCATCCACCAAGGCATCGACGTCCATGCCAGACGTCCCCCCTTGGCACCCCGCCCACAGGTTCGGCATACCCTCGTTCACGTGAAAATCGACCGGGGTCACCATCGTGATCAGGTTTTTTACCTTTTCCGCGTGGAGGGCGGTGTAACACAGACTGATGGTGCCTCCCTGGCAAATGCCCAGAACATTGATCTTATCGGCGCCATGACGTTTGCTGATGACATCGACGCAATTGTCGATGTAGCCGTTAATGTAGTCATCGAGCGTCAGCCACCGATCGCCTCTGCCCGGATAGCCCCAATCAATCAAATAGACGTCCATGCCGAGTTTCAGCAGGTTGCGCACCAACGATCTGTCTTCTTGCAGGTCTACCATATACGGCCTGTTCACCAGCGCGTACACGATCAGAATCGGCACCCCAAAAGGCTTCTCTACCATCGGGGTGAAGCGATACAGCACGACATTCTCTTCCCGATAGATCTCTTCTTTGTGACTTGCCCCCACCTGTATATCCTGCTTACGGATATTACTGAGATTCTCGATCCCCTTAAGAATCTTTTGGTTTATGTCGATCAACTCGCGAGAGGTGTCATGTGGATTTAGAAGTGGAGGAAACTGCATCGCCTTAAACTCCTTGTCTTGTTTCTCGGGAGAAGGTGTCGTCGGGCTCACGAGCTGGCCTTTGTCAGGTCTGTGGAGTTTTCAACTGGTGCCTCTTGAGGAGCGTCAGCAGCACGTTCTCCGTTGAGGGCCTGCACGATCTTCTTCAGCTCCTTCACATCTTTGCGAAGCTCATAGATTCTCCGATAGGCCTCGTCCAACTCGCTGCGTGAGGCCAGATGACTGGCCTTCAAAAAAGCGTCGACGAGCTCACGTTCGCGAAGCCTGTAGGCAGTTGCCGTATTGACTAAACGCCCCTGGATCCGAATGTATTCAGCCGAGCGAAATACGTCGGTGAAGACCTGGTCTACGATTTCGATCCACAGAAGCAACAGTGTCTTGACGCTCGGCACAGTCTCACCCTTTTCAGCGAGCGTCACCATCCGTCTTAGAAACTCTTCGAACGCGCGAATCCATGTTTGGCCGAGTGACGCCTGGTACTCGAAACTTGCCCGGCGGTAATCCAACCATGCGTCGAATCCCTTCAGAATATCCTCATTCATTTCACGGGTGATACCCAGGCTCGGGCCTTCCAGCATCCGACCGAACGTACGCTCATAGGTGTCCCAGTACAGCTTCTGCAGCTCCACCAGCGCTGAACCATTGCCGGTCGCAGCCTGACCGAAATCCCACGGCGCCTGCTGCAAAGACGTGGCCCAAGGCTGCGCCAGTCCCTTCCACTGTTCATTGTAGAGCCGCCAGAGTTCGCTGGTATCCTGAACACCCCTCTGTGCCTCTTGCGGGAATTGAAGGAACTGCTGGCGCAAGCTCTCCGCGTAACTTCGAAGAGCAGCTTGCGGGTCCCCCGCCTCGCTCGTCGGCGTGATTGCCTTCCACGCTCTCAGCGAAAGATCGAGAAAACGAAGCATTTGGTCTTGGCTCGCAAGCAGACGTTTCGCCACATCCTTGGCGACCTGCTCACGATCCGCAGTCCAGCTCGCAAGCCCATCCACAGCCGATTGAGATCCCTGGTTCGCTGTACCAAAAGAAACGGGCGTCGGGGAGGTAACGCCCGGCATCCAATCGATCCAGTTTTTCCACAGCTGCTTCTGGGTTTCGGTCAAGGCCTTGACCATTTCTTCGGTTTGCTCAGTCCAATGCACGGCGTCCCCTCCCCTTATAATCGATCGACCTGCTGCGGCTTCTATGATTTCTTGTGCGCCTGCCCCGCGTTCTTCAACCAGTCCGTCTGGGCATCTTGTGCCTTTTGAATGGTCTCCTGCCAATTCTGCAAGAATTTTTGGCCGTCTTGAGTCCAGTTCATCATGTTGGAGGCGTCAAGCTTCTTCGCGAACTCGAACCAGTTCCCCCAGAGCTGCTTCTGCGTTTCCGTCAACCGTGTGACCAGGTCCTGCCCTTGCTTGGCCCAATCAGCGACTTCTTGAGACGTGCCCTTGGCGGTCGCAACACTCTCGGTCCAGCCGCGCGCCGATTCAACCTGAGTGTCCAGGACCTTTTGAATCGTTTGATTCCACGTATCCACGGTCTTTTCCCATACGGCCGTAGACGGAGACTTGCCGAAGCCTTGCATGGCTTTGAGGGACTCATCCCACATCTTCTTTTGCGTGTCCGTCCAGCTTTTCAACATGTCCTCTGATTGTTTCGCCCATTCCATCGTTTCCATTCTCAATCTCCTTTGTGTTTTGTCTTGCTTGTCACGACTCCGTCTATCGGAGCCATCCTACTACTACATATAGAATCCACCATTGATGCCCAGGACTTGCCCCGTAATATACGAGGATTTCTCATCTGCTAGAAACGCAATCGCTCTCGCAATCTCCAATGGCTCGGCCATCCGACCGACAGGAATACTGTCCACAATCTTGTCCATCACGTCTTTGGGAATCAGGTCTGTCATTGCCGTTTTCACAAAGCCAGGAGCGACCGCGTTGACCGTGATCCCTTTCTTGGCTGTCTCTAGAGCCAAAGCCTTCGTGAACCCGATGATCCCGGCTTTTGCCGCCGCGTAATTCGTCTGTCCAAAATTCCCCTTCTGTCCGACGACAGAACTGGTATTCACAATCCGTCCATAGCCGCGCTCGAGCATCTGTCCGATGACCGCTCGTGAACAGTAAAAAACAGAGGAGAGATCCACGTTGATAACCTTGTCCCAGTGGTCAGGGGACATGTTTTTCATTGTCTTGTCGATCGTGATGCCGGCGTTATTGATCAGCACGTCGATTCGGCCGAAGTCCTTGGTGGCCCTTTCAACGAGGCTCACCGCCTCGTCATACCGTGAGACGTCGGCTTTATAAAGATTAGCGCGATATCCCTGATTCGTAAGCTGCTTCAAAAAATCCTCTGCGTCCTGGTCTCGCTCAACAAGATAGTTCAGGGCAAGCATCGCTCCTTCTTCAGCTAAGTGTAGAGAAATAGCGCGCCCGATTCCTCCGACTGCGCCTGTGACGAGCACAACACGGTCTTTCAAGCTAGTTCCCACTCAGATGACTCCTCGGCAGCGACGGTCTTGATTGAAAAAAATACGACCCGCTGTTTCATGCTGGGATGACCGTATCCACGACTTTCTTGTTTATATCCAGGGCATATTTCCGCGTCGGGCGCGAAACAGTATTTGAATAGTAACTAAAGCTGCTTTCTACAGCATCCGTCGCGGTCTTGGCCAGCTGGTCCGAATTGCTGTGAAAGTTACGCACGAGTTGCCGCGACCATTCGACGAACGGGGCCACCGGGCCCGCGTGTTTCTGAATCTGCTCCAGCCATTGCTCGTACACACTCAACGTTTGTTGAGAGGCGGTGACGCCTTGCTTCAGCGCCTCCTTCAGAAGACGCTCGGTCTGCTCTTGAGTCTGGCACACAGCTTCCAGCCCGCCGATGTACCCTTGCTTCCAAGCTATACTCATTCCTTTGAAATCGAGGTCCGTCGCGGCCCTTTTGAATTCCTCACCCGTGCGTCTCATGTTGTCAGCGGTCGCTTCGCCTGTGTTCTTCATCTCTTCAGCAGTTCTTTTCATTTCTTCCGTGGCCATCTCTTCATTGCTCATTGATGATATCCTCCGTGATTGTGTCCCTACTGTCTCTGCTACTTGTGTCTCTACTACATGCGTCTCTGCTACAGAATGCGTCTCTACTACATGCGTCTCTGCTACAGAATGCGTCTCTACTACAGGGCTCGTCCCCGCGACCGGATGCGTTTCAGCTACCGGACGCGTCTCTACTGCCGAACGTGTCGCTGAGACGGGAAACGCCTTTAGCACAGGATGTGATTGCTTCGCTGTTGCATCCGGAATGATCTTCCTTGGCTGCTTGGGATCAGTCCCTCCATGCTGCAAGCGGGGCGCAATCTTCTTTTTCTTGTGGCTGGCCATATTCAATCTCCTTGGGTCGACTAGCAGAGTTCCACTGCAAGAGCGACGGCTCCCCCGCCTCCAATGCATAAGCTTGCGATGCCTCGCTTACCTCCCGTGCGCTTTAACGCATGGATTAAAGTGGTGAGAATGCGAGCGCCGCTGGCTCCGAGAGGGTGACCGAGGGCCACCGCCCCACCATGAATATTCACGCGCTCTGGGTCCAGGCGTAGCTCTTTGGTGGCCGCCATGGTCACGACCGCGAAGGCTTCGTTGATCTCGTAAAGGTCGATTTGATCAGCATTGAGCTTTAATTTGCGGAGAAGGACTTGAATCGCCTCGACGGGTGCAATGGTAAACCATTCGGGGGCCAGCGCCTTTTGGCTATACCCTAGGATTCTTGCCATAGGTGTGATGTTGAGAGATTGCAGACGCTCCTCCGCCACGACGAGCATGCCGGCCGCACCGTCATTGACACCTGATGCGTTTCCAGCGGTGATCGTCCCTCCTTCTTTAAAGGCGGGCGCCAACCCTCTGAGCTTGGCTTCGTCGAAGCGCTTCAGCCGTTCATCCTGGAGTACGAGATGGTTCCCCGTCTTTGACCGGACCTCTACAGGCACGATCTCGTCCGCAAACCATCCTTGCTCTTGGGCTTTGAGCGCCTTGCTGTAACTGTGAGCCGCGAAATCATCTTGTGCTTCGCGCGAGAATTCATATTTTGAAGCACACAGTTCGGCGTACGAGCCCATGTGCGCGTCACCATAAGCATCCCAGAGTCCATCCTTAATGATGCTATCCACGAGCTCGCCGTGTCCCATCTGGTACCCAAACCGCGCCTTTTTCAACAGATAGGGCGCTCGACTCATGCTCTCCATCCCCGCTGCCACCACCACCTGGGCCGAACCAGACCGGATCGCATCGGCGGCTATCATGATCGCCTTAAGACCCGACCCGCACACTTTATTAATGGTTGTCGCATCCACGCTGTCGGGGAGACCTGCACCTTTCGCGGCCTGACGCCCGGGCGCTTGTCCAAGGCCAGCAGAGAGAACATTCCCCATGATCACTTCATCAATCTTTCTGGGTTCAATGTCCGCTCGACGGACGACTTCTTGAATCACGCAGCTTCCCAAATCCGTAGCATTCAGGGAACTGAGTGCGCCGTTCAGGTTGCCGATGGGTGTACGCACAGCTGCAGTAATGAAAGATTCGTGCACGACTCACCACCTTTCTTTGTCTAGTTAGCGAAGAGGATGACTGAGGTAATTGTGATATCCCTTAGCCTATGGAATGCGGTAGAGGCCGCTTCCACAAACTCCTGCATCTCGGTTTTTTGTTACGGGTACGAGCTAGTTGAAGGTAGCAACGAGAGGACTGGGGAAAGCACCCAAAGCCGAGACAAACACCTACCGGATGGCCTACCGATTCAGCTTCCCACTACCATTGCATGCCGTATACCGCGAAGGGGTAAACGTAGCACGCGACGTTAGCCAAAAACAAGAGCCCGTAGGAATAAAAATTTCATAAGTGAATGTCTCTATTGGGTTTATGTTACAGGAGCCGTTCAAACGGTTCGTAACCTCCTGCTTTTAGGCACGAGTCCGAACTGTTACGCTGCTCGAAAGACTGCCAGCAAATCACTCAAGGCCATTGTCTTGTTTTGCAGTACAAGCCGCTCAGCCTTCAATTCTTCCCTAGCGGCCGTCTGGCGAGACCCATCTTTAAGACAAGTCGCGGCGAGCGAAAACACGCGGTCACACTCCTGCTCAACCTTACCTTTGACGACGCGATTCACCGACAGAATCTCCATCATCTTGGCCCGTGTCGACGAAAGGTGCGACTGAAGTTCGTGCTCCGGAAAGTTTTGGCCGGCGGTCCCGTTCAGACAGCGGTCCAGTTCTTGTGCCAGAAATACATACAGCCTCAGCAGCGTTTCGGTGATCTCGATATGACCATTTGTCGTGAGTTGACTGTTCATTCTCTCGTTCTCCCATTCGTCGTTCGGGCAGGTGACGCGCAGGAAGTAGCCCAACTTCTCCGGGAACTACGCAGCCGAGGCAATTGCATAGCCGACATCATAAAGCACCAGGAAACATCTTTTAGAACCGGGAACCAACCTCTGGTTTCCATTTCGCATAATACTCGCCATACGAACCGATCCACCTTGCATACCACAGATCCGCCCATTTATTGACGTCGTCCTTCGTCTTGCCGTAACGCTTTTCAATAGCAGCGTCGAAGGAAGCCAGATCGCCTTCAATGTGGAGGAGATCCTCATCAGTAAGTTTCACCCAATGCTTTTGAAGATGTCCCTCAAGTTGTTCCCAGCTCGCGCTGAATTGTTCCTTATTCATAACGGCCTCCCTTGTTTTCTCAGGCTACAGCGACAAGGTGCTGAGAGAATTCATCCTCTGCCACATTTGGCAATGAATTCAGTAGGCAACTGTCGATCGGTTGACGGGATAGAAGTGCGTACGGTCTACCCATCAACGGGAGATTTTCTACATGCATCCAGTCCACAAAGATTCCTTCGCCTCCGCAGTCCGAACACGACCAACGCGGAGCGGTGCAATCACAGTCCCAGCTAATCTGAGCTTTCATTATTCAGTCCTTTCTGATCGCAGATTGTCTTGGAAAGCAGGAACGAGGAAATACGCCCGTCTGGTGGGAAGGGAACGGGCTACTGTTTAGACGTTCGAGCGCAAGGCAATGTCTTCAACTTACCTTCGCGCATGAGCGTACTCTACCGATCTCTTTTTTGCAAGCCGTGAACCGTTATTGCGCCCGAACTCATCTGGTACCTTCGATCACACGATTTGAAACGGCCACTGTCTAACTCATCATAGAACTTTCCCGACGCCGCAGACACCTAGAAAATCAACGCTCTTTCATCGGACAGGAGAGTACTTCTTTATTATTTCGGATCCTCTGTTTTCTCCTTAGGCGGGGCGGCCGGACGGGAGCCGCCGTGTGAGCGGCCCATTTCCCTTTGATGATCCATCATTCCTCCGCCTGTGCTCCCGTAAGATCGCTGCCTCTCGTGCATCATCTTTTCATGTTCGATCTTGGCTTTCTCGCGCTGCTCAGGCGTGAGAATCGCCAACACGTCACGTTTGGTTTTGATGACTGCCATGCGCAGGGCGCTCTGCAAGGCTTCACTCTGTTTGACCTTTGCTTCCAAGGCCGAAAGATCCGCTTTTTCATCCTCCTCCAAGGCGCTGAGTTCGGCCTCTGCGATCTGAATATCGGCTTCCGCGCGAATGCGAGCGCGGGTCAAGTCCATCTGCAGGGTCTTCAATTTGGCGATCTGATCCGGACTTAAGCCAATCTCCTTCTGATGCTCGAGAAAATGACGGATCATATGACCAGCCGTCTGATGGTGCATCCCTATGGCCGATCTGTCTGCGTAGAGATCCATGGCAGCGTGGCCACCGTCTGCCCGAACAAGCTCTGTCATTGGCAACAGCAGAAAAAACCCGAACGCGGAGGCGAACAACATCTTCAAGAACATCGAGTACTCCTTTCTCGACTCAGCTTTGATTTTCATGGGAGACTTCGGTCGAAAGGCCTCAGACGAACAGCGGCGTCGGAAGCGGAATCCGGGGACACCTGCCGGCCCGCCGTCTTCAGATAGCGCCAATAATCGACCACAATGCCCGGCGAAACAGCACCAAAGACCTCTTGGACAAATCCAGGCTCTCTATGGACAACGAACTCCGGCTGCTCGAACATCACGCTAAACTGCTGCGGGGATACCGCGGTCTCCGGACGTGAACGATCGGACTCGGGGATGCCTGGAACGACATCCACTCCGTTTCGGTAATTGGCCACTACGAGATGCATCAAGCGGCCGGTGAGGAACAGCGAGCCGCTTGTCACTTCCCGGCGGACTTCCGAACGTCGTTCTGCGATGTAAAACACGATTCGATCGTGGGGGGTCGCCTTTTCAAAAGCCCGAACCAATGCCGGAACGACGCGTGACACCCACTGAGAATCAAACAGAGTCATCGGCTTTTGACGCCCCGCCAGTAGATTTCCCAGCCATCCGGAGGTGTACTGAACTTGAACGTTCTGCAGAATTGCCGTCAGCTGTTGCTCCGTAAATCGTTGGGGATGGTCGTAAGCGGCTCCGGAATCCGACAGTTTGATGATAATCTCATCTTCGACCGGCTGAACGTCGGTCACATAAGGAGTGCAGGCAAAGAGGCACATGGCGACCGCTCCGCCGATCCAGAGCGCCATGCGACTCATGCCATTTCCTTCACGGAGACCGTCATCTCAATGCGCTCCAGGGGATTGTCGTTCCCGTCCTTTCGGGCCTCCAGGATTCTATCCAGGGTATCGAGGCCGCTTGCAACTTCGCCAAACACCGTGTATTGCCAATCAAGGGATCCGCAATCATCGGCACAGATGAAAAACTGTGACCCCGCGCTGTTCGGATCGTTCCCCCGAGCCATCGAAACGGTGCCGCGCCTGTGAGGACGGCTGTTGAATTCCGCCGGCACCGCATAACCCGGTCCACCCAATCCATGCATCCCGCGATTGGTCCCTTTGCTGTTTGGATCTCCCCCCTGAATAACTCTTAAGCCCGCGGGATTGACCCGGTGAAATGTCGTTCCATTATAAAATCCGATCCCTGCCAACTTCAAAAAATTTTCACAATGCCTCGGCGCAACGTCGAAATACAACTTCACCTCGATCTGGCCATGCTTCGTTGTGATCACGGCTCTAGTATCTTTTTTACCATACTTATCCATATCGCGTGAGATTTAATGCTGGGGGCCAAGAATCCTCGGGTTGGTGCCGAGTCCCATGTTGACCGGGCTCCAATGCCCCCCGTGATCCTCAGTTTTAAAGATACCCGAACTGGTGCCGGCGTAGGCGAGGCCATCCTTGCCGACAGCGAATGATTGGATCGAACGCTCAGACAGCCCCGCATTGATTGGGACCCAGTTCTTGCCGCGATCGACGCTCCGGTACATCCCCTCCCCCGTTCCCGCAAACCACGCGCTTCCCGTCATGGCCAGTGCGCGGATCGACGCATTTTCCACTCCTGACCCGTGGGCGCGCCAAGAATCACCCCGATCGGCGCTGACATAGACGCCATTGTCGGCGGTTCCCGCATACAAGCTGCCTCGACCGTCTGCTACCAGGGCACGCACAAAGTTTTCCGGCAAACGGTCACGAGGATGCGTTAACTGCGTTGCCGTAATCCGCACCCATTTCAAAACTCCTGCGCGCTTTCGATATATCCCCATGCCCGTAGTCCCTACGTACATGGTACCGTCGGAATCGATAGCCAAGGCCCGGATCAGCAGATT
>JBBRRL010000023.1:0-11583 GCA_038200775.1 Nitrospirales bacterium | reverse complement strand
GGCCGATGCCGATGAAAATCGCAATGAGCACGCCGAAGATATTGATCGAGGCGAGCCCGAGATCAAGAAATAACCGGTTGGTGTCTCCAAGGCTCAACCGTTGCAATAAGATCGAGCTGCCGATAATCAATAAGGCAAAAATCACGAGATTGTAGAGGAGCTTTTCGCGAAGGTTCTCACGAAAGGTGTTTAGACCGATTACAATGACGCGGGTCATGATGACACCTCATGGATCGTGGTCGACTCTCCTCCGGCGACCTCCTTCATGAAGAGGTCCTCGAGAGAAGACTTTTGCGGCGTGACCGAAATCAAAGAAGCTTTTCTCACACGGATCAGCTCCAGTACCTCGTTGACCTGATCCTGGCTCTGAAAGACCGCCAGCAGACGGTCTCCCTTAGCAATCACCGAAACGGCAATCTTTCTCAACTGCTCAGCTCCGATAGAATCCAAACCTTCGACAACCACTTCAATGGATTGCGTCGAGCCTGCGCCAATCAGCTCAGAGACCTTCCCCAGGGCCACCAACCGGCCTTTCAACAAAATGCCGACGCGGTCACAGAGCAGCTCTGCGTCATGAAGGATATGGGAGCTGAAGAAGACGGTCTTGCCCTGCTCCTTGAGATGAAGAATGAGATCCCTGATTTCTTTTCTGCCGACAGGGTCCAAGCCGGACATGGGCTCGTCGAGTATGACCAGCCGCGGATCATTGATCAGCGCTTGCGCGATCCCGACCCGCTGCAACATGCCCTTCGAAAACTTACGCAACTGTAGAGACCGCGCGTCAGACATGCCGACGGTGTTCAACAGGTATGTAATACGCTCGGAGAGAAGCTTCCCTTGTAAGCCGAAGAGCTGTCCGTAGAACCGGAGAAATTCCTCTGCCGTGAGATAGTCATAAAAATAGGGCGATTCCGGCAGGAAACCCACGTGATGTTTCATGGCCACATCCCCGACCTTGCGGCCAAGGATCCATGCCATTCCGCCGGTGGGATAAATTAGCCCCATGAGCATTTTCAGCGTGGTGGTCTTGCCTGCCCCGTTGGGGCCCAAAAAGCCAAATATTTCTCCCGTGTGGACCTCTAGATCCAAGTGTTCCACGGCCGTCACGGGACGCCCCCAAAAACCGACTGTGAATTTCTTGGAGAGCGCTTCCGTTTTCAAGGCGATCGGAGTAGGCGTCATGTTCGTCTCCGGGCATTCTTAGGGTCAATAGGGGGCGCAGGGCTGGCCTGCGGGAGTTGTCCTCGCTTCTTGATCCGCAGCCGATCCGCATGGGTGCTGCTGCTAATCCCGCCAGTCTTAGCATCATACTTGTATTCGCCCCCGAAGGGTTCCTGCGGTAGAGCAGCGAGAAGCCCTGCCGTCAGAAGTTCCTGCAGGTTGACGGGTGCTTTTCCGGTGGCTTCAGTATAGCGTTGTATGACCTGCTCCAGCATCCGGACATCGCGCTCAATGATGAGTTCTTTCATTCTTAACTCGATCTGTTCTTTGATCTGCACGTCCTCAGTTTGGCGCCACATCTCGCCCAAAAAGGCCAAGGCAACCTCCGGGTTCCCACTGGCCGCGGCTAGCCGCGTGGCGAGGAACGGGATAAATGGCGGGCGCCCCGGCACGCGCGAAGCGCGCAACATATACTCCGCCGCCTTGGCATCGTCATGGAGGTAAAAGTAATGGTTGTAGCCCAGGTAGAAAGGAAGCTGCCAGACCAGAGGATTGGCCTCCATTCCCTTGAGATAAAGACGGTTGCTGAGATCCACGCGCTCCGCAAACTCCGTGAGGATAACCCCGCCGGCCTGATACGCATAATCGTATTGCGGATCCAATGTCGTGATCACATCAAGCGCATGGTAGAGCCATTCGTATTCCAACGGTGTCACCGAAAGTTGACCAATGGTTTGCAGAATGCGAAGCCACAGCAGATCGGCAGCGAGGTGCTGGTACCCCAGTAAAACCGGCCTTAGGTATTCACCCCGCGGAAGGACACGAAGCTCTTCAATGTGCAAGGACGCGCTATCTTGTCGCGCGTCCAATTCCCTTTGAGTCAGTAAAAGGACCGTCCCGATCAACACTTCAGCACAACCAAGGCCGCAAATTTTAAGGAAAGAGGGTAGCTTGTATTGAGACGGGTTTTCGAAGTCTAGGGCAGGATTCATAAGTCGCGCAGATCATGAGGACCCCGCCAGGACTTGCCGTCCCTGGCGGGGCACACTCAATGTTACTTAGAATGAACCAGGGCTGCAATCCTGAAATCCGCCGCTGTCTCCGACTTGGAAACCCGCGATAGGCGCGACGTTGTCAAGATCGCCGACTGCCGTCACGAGCCAACCAGCATTACCCGCCGCTCCAGCAATACCGGCCGGAACGGTCACATTCGCTGCCGTACAGCCATTCGCACCAACGACGGAAGGCGTCGTCAAGGCGAACGATCCCACGACATAAGAATAACGAACGGCACCGGCCGGCACGAAGCCAATGTCCACAAACTGGCCAGCGAAAGTGGCGCCCGGAGGCGGAATGCACAGAGTAGGCGTGGCTACGAGTGCAGCAGCAGGCCACACAGTCTGGGCACCGGCAACCGGCATCGCCGCAGGAGACTGTGCCATCGTCGGAGCGCAGCTCCGCTCGGCCTGTAATGCAATCATGCCCGTCTTGATGGCCTGGACGTTCGTCTTGGCCTCAGACGTCTTGGCTTTCAACTGATACTGCAAGAAGTTCGGGATGGCGATTGCCGCCAAGATCCCGATGATCGCCACGACGATCATCAACTCAATCAACGTAAAACCCTTTTGACCTGTGATACGACTAGACATGCTCGCCTCCTTGTTGGTGTCGATAACTTTTTTACCGGAGCGACAATTCACCCCGGCCGCTGCAGAGGTGTATTGCAATCGCTCTGCCAACAAGGCAAACGGCGTCTTACGCATGAAAACAACAACTTAGGTAGTTAATTGTGATTAGGGTATATTCCTAGATACTGTTTTTACAATTTATGTCAGGTTTATGTCAAAAAGTGGTCATCAGACGGACTTTCGTTACAGATGAAGATGGCCATCTTATAGGAGAATCTGGGCATCAGGGTGGGGGGGGGCGGATCATCAGATTGATATCTACCGGTCCTTCCAGGATTGAAGTCGGCGACTCCATGTGCGATGGGGGAAGATCTGCACGCGAGTATCGACCTGCCGGTACACCACAGAGAAGGGATGGGATAGATCCTCCGGGTGGAATTCCACCGACCGATGGGCCATCGATTATTGTCCGGCGATCCTTCGGCGGGCTTCGGCCCGAGGAATTGGTAGTGATGTGGAGGCGTCGAGGTCAGTGCGCACCAATACTTCTGGTTGGATGTCAGAGCCAGAGTTCCGCGAGCGATATGAAACACATCACGGGTGGTCCAGGATCAGATCAACAGGGGCATTGAACACTTCGCCAATGCCGCGGACTTCAAAGTACGCTTCCAAAAGACGCTGCAGGCGTTTTGAAACACGCTGATGCGGGGGGCTCGGAGCCGGCGTGACTTGCAAGACTCCATCCAGGAGTTCATATCGATTCCTATCCGGAGGAATGCAAACATAATCCGTGTAATCTAGCTGATGTTTCAGTTCCAGGCTCGCCATCGCAGACCTCGTTTGCCCAATAATATTTAGTTCTGGGAGAGACGGTGCTGGGCTTTGCGGATGCGCTCATCGCCGGACGGGTCGCCGAACCCTGCAGCTTTATACCGCTCTTCAAGCTTTCTATTCGTCGGGTCCAGTTCTAATGACCGCACCCAGGCGTCCCGGGCGTCGGGCACCAAATTATTGAGCAGACAGATCTCACCGAGATGTTCGAAAAAGACCGCATCATCGGGCACGGCGGCCACCGCCCGCCTCATTTCGAGCAAAGCCTCCTGGTACCGCCCCATTTTGAAATACGTCCATGCGAGGCTGTCGAGATAGTACCCATTTTCCGGCTTGATCGCGAGCGCCTGCTGAATCAGCGTGACCGCCTCGTTTAATTTCACTTCCTTTTCCGCATACGTATAGCCGAGATAATTGAGGGCATCGGCGTGGGCGGGATTCAACCTGATCGCAGCTTCCATCTCATTGACGACCTCATCGAACCGGCCCATCTTGTCATAGACCGTGCCAAGGTTGAAGTGCAGGTCCGCATTCTGCGGATCACCGCGAAGGCCGTCACGAAATGCGGCGACCGAATCGTCATATCGATTCGTTTGCAGCAGGGTGAGCCCCAGCATCAAATGAGCCTCAGCCATCTTGGGATTCAACGCAATCGCGCGATGAAAATGCGGCAGCGCTTCCTCCGAGCGTTTCAAGCGGTATAACAGGTATCCAAGATGCAAGTGCGCATCGGCGAAGCTCTCATCGTCGCGGAGGATGCCCTCGTACTCGGTAATGGCTTTGTCGTTCTGCTTGAGCTCTTCATAGAGATACGCCAGATGATCCCGCACTTTCAGTTCCTTCGGGCGCATGGTCGTCACGAGTTCGATCTGCTCAACGGCCTGCCGATAGTCTTTGAGCTCGCCGAAGACCAGCCCCAGGCGCAGGTGCGATTCTACATCATCAGGGGATTCTGCAACGGCGCGTTGCAGGAGCGCCAAGGCAGGCTCATAGGCTTTGTCCACGAGCAGCAGGCGGACGAGGCGCTGGCGCGCTTCCCGGCTACCTTGATTGACCTCCCCCAAGACCTTTCGATACACGTCCATCGCTTGCTCGCCCTGTCCTTGAGCCTCGAGGGCCGTGGCAAGCCCCAGATACGCGGATTCAAAAGTCGGGTAAAGGGTCGAGGCCTCGCGGTACGCTTCAGCGGCGCGCGCCCAGGCCTGCTGCTGCATCAAGATTCTTCCAAGATATAAGTAGCCGATGGGAAAACCGGCTGTCGCCGTTATGCCGCGACGCACGACCGCTTCAGCCTCCTCGTATCGCTTCAGCCCCGCGAAAACCAAGCCTAGTGAGAAATACGCCTCCCCCTCGGCAGGTTGCAGCACAATGACGCGCTCGTAATAGTCAATCGTCTGTTCTGGGCGGCCGGTGGCGGCGGCGACCGCGGCGAGCAGGTGTAATGCCTGCACATTGGACGGGTCTCGCGACAGGACCTGTTCAGCCAGTGCCTGAGCCTTGGCGTGCTCACTTCGAGCATGCCAGAGAGCCGCAAGCCGCAGCTGGATCGTGAGAGAGTCGGGGTCATATGACAGTGCCTGCTTGAATTCCGCCAGCGCCGCGTCGACGTTATTCGCAAGGTAATGCTGTGAGCCTAAGAGAAAATGATAATAGGCGAGTGGATGCCCGGCCGGCTCCGCTTGGGTTGAGGCGCCGGGAGAGCTCTGGGCTGGTGTCGCGGCAAAGCCCGTAGCGCTGGAGGCGCAGAGAAGCGCAACCAGCGCGGCCACGATACGCCTCGACCCTGCTCGCTGTGTCAACGTGACGATCCCCGTATAATGACCTACACTCTACAATGGAATTATAGGTGCCGGCGGTGGCCCTGTCAAATCATGGCGGGGTTCTGATAGTTGCCGAACCTTGCGTATTCTGGCAGAAATGTCAGCTTGGCGGTGCCGGTGGGACCGTTCCGGTGCTTGGCAATCAGAATCTCAGCCACATGCTCTTCATCGCGGACGTCATCGTCCTCATCTTCTACATCTGCGGCGTACATCTCGCTACGATAGATCATCATCACGAGATCCGCGTCCTGCTCAATCGCGCCGGATTCGCGGAGATCTGAGAGCAAGGGTCGCTTGGAGGGCCGATTCTCAACCGCACGGCTCAGTTGGGATAACGCCACCACCGGAATGTTGAGCTCCTTCGCGACGGACTTCAAGGATCGGGAAATATCGGAGATCTCCTGCTGCCGATTCTCCGAGTTGCCGCCCCCCGACATCAACTGCAAGTAATCGACAACGACCAGATCCAGTCCGTGCTCGGCACGGAGCCGCCGGATCTTTGCACCCATCTCAAGGACTGTGATCGCTGGGGTATCGTCTATATAAATGCGGCTGTCATGCAACAGGCTGGCAGTCCGCGCCAAGGTTTTCCATTCATCTTCATTAAGATGCCCCGTCCGGATGCGGTGCATGTTCAGAGAGCCGGCGGCGCTCAGCAGGCGCATGCACAACTGCTCCTTGGACATCTCCAGGCTAAAGATGGCGACGGTGTAGGGATGGGCACGATTTAACGCCGCGTTGAGCGCCATTCCAAGGGCCAAACTCGTCTTGCCCATGCTGGGGCGGCCGGCAATAATAATCAGGTCGGACGGTTGCAAGCCGGCTGTTCGCTCATCGAGATCACTAAAGCCCGTGGGAATGCCGGTAATCTTCTCCTTGCGGTTATACAATTGATCAATGTGCGCCACCGTGCTGGCGATCACATCCTGCATCGAGGTAAACAATCGCTTGAGGCGCCGCTCCGCGATGCCGAAGATGCTTCGCTCGGCAAAGTCCAACAACTCATCCACACGGCGCGTGCCGTCGTACCCCCGCGAGACAATCTCCGTCGCGGCCACGATTAAAGAACGGCTGATGGCGGTTTCATGCACCATGCGCGCGTGATAGCCGACGCCGGCCGCCGTGGCGACGGATTGCGCCAGATCCGTCAGGTAAGCCGGGCCCCCGACGGACTCCAAAGCTTCTGTTCGACGCAAGTGATCGGTCAGCGTCAGCAGGTCGATCACCTGATTCTCTTCCGAGAGCGCGACCATCGCTGTAAAGATGCGCTTATGGACGGGCCGATAGAATTCGTCCGGGTCGAGAATCTCAAGGGTTTTATAGAGCGCTTGATTGTCGAGTAAGATAGCGCCCAGCACCGCCTGCTCGGCTTCGACATTCTGTGGCGGAAGCTTGAGCGTCTGGTCGGGCTGACGCCCTGGGGCCTGGTCGGCGGATCGGAGCGGCATTACCGGTGGGACTTTCTCGCGCCTGTTTGAGATCTAGTCCGGCCATTACGGGACCCGATCGATCCCACCCGATGAGCAGCCGGCCACAACGCATGTAACTGCAGCAGGCGATCAAGATCAAAAGCAAAGCCCGTCGCAGGGAGGTCACGTCCGAAGCGACCGATCAAGTGATCGTAACGTCCTCCGCCGCCAATCTCCCCGCCTACTCCCTGCGCATAGATGTCGAAGACCAGACCCGTGTAGTACTCCATTTTTCTAACTTCACCCATGTCGAACAACACGTGCTCGCTCAAGCCCGCGGCGGCTACTTGCCGCCACACGTCCCTAAGCTGGAGCAGCGACCGCCGGCACTCTTCCGCATGAGGGGCCAGACGCCCTGCAGTGTCGAGAACTTCCGGCCCCCCTAACAGGAAAGGGAGGGCCAGGAGGGCCTTGGCGTGAGACCCGCGGACTCCCGCTGTAGAGAGCAACCCCGCCATCTTTCCCGTATCTTTGCGTCCGGCCGCCTCGCGAAGCTCCCGGCGTACAGCATCGGAGACGCCGGTGCGGCGCAAGAGACCTTGAAAAAAGCCTCCATGCCCTACAGCGATCGTGAATCGCGGGACACCCAGGCGCTTGAGGCATTCACCGGCCAGAATCACGGGCTCGGCATCAGCCACCGGGCCGCGCGCGCCGATGAGTTCCACTCCGATCTGAAAGATCTCCCGGTCCCGGCCCGCATGCTCGGGCTCGTAGCGAAAGACATTGACGCTGTAGTACAGCCGAAGCGGCAATCCGGGATCAAGCATGCCCATCCCGGCCATGCGCGCGATCTGCGACGTGACGTCCGGTCGCAAGACCAGTATCCGGCCGGTCGCACGGTCGACCACCTTGTAGCTTTTCTCAATGAGCTCCGCATCGAGACCGGGGGCGAGCACTTCGAGATACTCAAAGGTCGGAGGGATCACTTCCCGGTAACCGCGCTCTGCAAATACCCCGAACAGAGCAGCCTCGAGACTGCGCTTCTCGTCCGCCGCGGCGGGAAGAAACGTAGGGACGCCCTTGGGAATCTGTGAACGCGGCGGAGTATTCATCACACAGCCGATGCGGATATGTTCTTACAGATGAACGACCTTGACCGAGAGGATGTTCTTGACCGTGGTGATGGCTCGAAGCGTGTCCGCGTTCAAGGGAGCATCCATGCCGAGAATCAACAAGGCCTGGCCGCCTTTTTCTTCACGCGAGCATTGCATGCGGGCAATGTTTATCCCGTGCTTGCCCAACACCTGACCGACGTCCCCGATGACTCCAGGACGGTCGTTATTCAAGATAAACAGCATGTGGCCGTCCGGCACGATTTCGACCCGGAAATTGTCGAGTTGCACGATGCGGGGGTCGCGCCGGCTGTACAGGGCCCCCGCGATGCGGCTCGTTTTCTTGCCGGCCTCCACCTGCAGGCTGATCAGGCTCGTAAAGTCCCCGGCGTCACTGCTCTTCACCTCTTTGACCTCTATGCCGCGCTCCCGGGCGATGACTGGAGCGTTGACGTAGTTGACGGTCTCTTCGAGAATGGGCGTGAGCAGTCCTTTGAGGGCCGCAATGGTCAAGGGGGCGACATTGACCCCCGCGACTTCCCCTTTGTACTCAATGGCGACCCCTTCGATCCCACCATCATACAGCTGGGACTGCAAAGAGCCCAGCTTTTCGGCCAGCGTGATATACGGTTGCAGCCGCGGGAGGAGATCAGCAGGCACCGATGGCACATTGACGGCGCCGCGCGCGATCCCCTTCGTCAGGTAATCCACGATTTGCTCCGCGATCCCGACCGCAACATTCTCCTGCGCTTCCGTGGTAGAGGCGCCGATATGCGGGGTGCAGATGAAATTCTCGAGGCTCAGGAGGGGATGATTCGCCTTAATGGGTTCTTCTTCAAACACATCGAACGCCGCGCCCGCCACCTTGCCGCTCTTGAGCGCCTCAACCAAATCGGTCTCATTAATGATGCCGCCCCTGGCGCAATTAATGATCTTCACGCCGTCCTTCATGGTGGCAATGGTCTCGGTGTTAATGATGTTCTTTGTTTCTGGCGTGAGCGGCGTGTGGACGGTGATGATGTCCGCGCGGCGAAAAAGCTCCGGAAGAGTCATCATCTCAACGCCCATCTTACGGGCCTGGTCCTCAGCGAGGTAGGGATCATAGGCGATCACGTTCATCAGCACCCCTTGGGCGAGTTTCGCCAAATGGCTACCGATCTGTCCCATGCCTACGATGCCGAGATTCTTGTTGTAGAGTTCCGTCCCCATGAACCGCTCCTTCTCCCACTTTCCGCCTTTCATGGAAGCCGTCGCCTGAGGGATTTTTCGGACGAGCGCGAACAGCATGGCGAGCGTGTGCTCCGCGGTGGTGACCGTATTACCGCCCGGGGTGTTCATGACCACGATGCCGCGCTTTGTGGCCGTGGTGATATCAACATTGTCCAGGCCCGACCCGGCGCGTCCGATGATGCGCAGTTTGTCGGCCGCGGCAAGGACCTCGGCCGTCACTTTCGTCCCGCTGCGCACAATCAGCCCTTCGTAGCGCTTGATCTCGCGCAGCAATTCCTCCTTGGCCATCTTGGTCTTGACCTCGACCGTGAGACCCGCCTTCTGAAGGATCTCGACGCCCTGCTTCGAAAGATTATCGCTGATCAGAATCTTCATTTTTGCAGCAGCAGCTCCTCAGCTTTTCCAACGCCGGCCCCCAGCTTGATCGAATGGCCGAGCCCCTTTAAAACCATCTCGGTGGCGGCGATCGCTTGAATGACATCGAACGTGTCGATATAGCCCATGTGAGAGATCCGGAAAATCTTGCCTTTCAAATGATCCTGGCCGCCTGCGGCAGTGATGCCATAGTGCTCGCGAAGATTCTTGTACACCGCCTGCCCATCTATGCCGTCCGGGGCGGACACGACCGTGAGCGCGTCACTTGGATTGTGCTTCGGGAAAAGAGCCAGGCCCGCGGCCTTCATCCCCTCACGCATGGCGTGTGCCACGCGCGCATGACGGGAAAATACATTGCCCAGCCCCTCGGCCTTTAACATCTGCAGCACTTCTTTCAAACCGATCATCAAAGACACGCCGGCCGTATACGCCGTCTGGTTCTTCTTCTGTGCTTCTCGTTCTTTCTTGAGATTGAAATAAAATGCGGCATTTTTTGCTTTGTCGGCCAGACGCCATGCCTTCTCGCTGACGCTGACAAACGCCAGTCCGGGCGGCAGCATCAGCGCCTTCTGAGAGCCAGCGATCAGCACATCAATCCCCCATTCATCCGTCTTCAGATCAAAGACACCCAGGGCGGTGATGGCATCCACGACCAAGATCGTCTGCTCACGGCTGCGCACGATCTCCGCGATCGCGCGCGTATCATGCGCGACACCTGTCGAAGTCTCGCTGGCCTGCACATAGACCGCTTTGATTGATGGATCCCGTTTGAGCGCCTCGGCGACCGCTTGCGGGTCCACGGCCTGTCCCCATTCGACTTTGATCTCCGTCGCCTTCACCCCGAACGTCTGACACAGCTTCCCCCAGCGCTCGCCGAATTTGCCGCCATTGACGTACAGCGCCGTATCTCCGGGCGACACAAAGTTCGAGACGGCTGCCTCCATGCCGCCGGTGCCACTGGACACCAAAGTCAGAACCTCTGCTTCGGTTTGAAAAAGCCACTTGAGGCCGTCGCGAATTTCGCCAAACAGGGTCGCGAACTCCGGCGCGCGGTGATGAATCATCGGGCGCGCCATGGCCAACAAGACTTCAGGGGGGACTTGCGTTGGCCCCGGGGCCAAGAGATAGCGTTTCAGCATGCCACGGGTCTCCTTACATCTCGGGGAGAAAAGGATGGATAAAACAGCGACAAGTTATCATAGAGCAATAGGGGTGTCAAGAAGACGAAGGCTCATAAAGTTCAACGAAATCAATACATTTTGGCCAGCTTCGTGTTAAGCCACCGACCGCTTGGAGCGTAACGGCGCCCGTCTAGCTGATTCAGTGCGCGCACGCATTTTGCGCTTTTCGCGGTAGCTCTGGAGCTCCTCTTTCATGGCCACAAACGTCGAGCGGATGGCCTCTTCGAACGTCTTTTCGGTCTTGCTGGCGGTAAACGTCGCCCCACGGACATTACAGATCAGGCGGGCTGTGGCAATTCGAGGGCCCTTCTTATGGTGTCGGTTTTTCTCCAGAATCATCCGGGCATGGAGAATATCCTCATGGCCATTCTGCAGGGCATGTAAACGCGATTCAATTTCCTGTTGCCAGCGGGGGGTCATCGTGAGGTTACGGCTTTCAGTGCGAATGTCCATTGCTCGGCTGCGCTCCTAGAGTTACCATAAGCGACAAGGATTCGAAATCCGCCGGGGAATCCTACCACGAGAACGACAGCGAGGCTACGCTAATATGCCGATCTATGAATATCGTTGCGATGATTGTCAAAAGCAGATGAGCCTCTTTATCAGAAGCATCAGCAACCCGCCCACCACGGCTTGCCGCTTTTGTCACAGCCCTCGTCTCTCGCGTCTGATTTCCAGGGTCGTGACGCCAAAATCTGAGCAGAGCCGGATGGAACGCTTGGCCGACCCCTCGGCACTCAGCGGGCTTGATGAAAATGATCCGCAGAGCATGTCCCGGTGGATGAAGACGATGGCAGGTGAAATGGGCGAAGATTTGGATAGTGACATGTTAGAGG
>JBBRRL010000022.1:0-11619 GCA_038200775.1 Nitrospirales bacterium | reverse complement strand
GGCAATGGGTCGGAATCAAACCCCAAGGACTGATCAATGCCGCCGCCTTCGATCTCTCGGCAAAACCGGGCTGGCAAAGACTGACGAGAGAAGATTTGCAGGCGATGGCAGCACGCGCCATGGGGACTAGCGCCGACGAGGTGGCCCTGTTCTATGACGACGACAGCCTGAAGCTGGACGAACACGGCCAGATCACTATTCGGCACCGGAAAGATGCTTTGTACGTATTGAAGGACGGCGATTTCGATCATCCTTGCTTCATGGCATGCATGGGCGCGATGCACTGGGGCCGGATTGACTTTCTGCCTGTTGTCGAGCTTTTTCAATCGCTCTTAGCGGGCACGGGGAGTGCGGTGTTTGAACTGATCCGCGGCCTGTACGATGATCAGAACACGGGAGACTCGCCCCGTGTGCTTCGATACCGGGGCATTCCTACCTATCCATCGGCGCAAGCCTATCGATTATTCTCGACGTACTTTGTGCCGGAGGTCGAGGAAAAGGACGCGTCTTGGCGCGTCCGGGGTGGGCGGGTGAAAATAGCCGGCGTTGACCCCTTCTCCGTGTTTATGGATCCAGCGCGCTCAGCAGAGGTTGCTTGGCGGCCACGCTCCAATCCTCCGCATCGATTCGTGGACCAGGACTACGGGCTGTGCGTGACGGTGGGCGCTAGGCTGGTCCAAAAGGTCACCAAAGCGAGTGACCCGACCGCACTCCCATTCACTCGACCCTCGACGAATTCATTGGCAAGTGAACACCGTTTCGTTGGAGTCACGAAGAGCGCCCTTCTGCTTCGGAATGGAGCCAGCGAAGAGGAGTTTCCCATCAAACAAGAATGGGGCATTTTAAGGGAATCACCCTTGCCCATAACTATTGCCCATCCACCAACATGGCGCGATTTGTTCCCTGAAGGCGCTCCAGACGTACACGTGGTGCAGGCCTACTTCGCAGTCCCGTTATATCCCGACGATGAGGCAATCGTGGAGGAACTCGCCACCCAGCCCTTGGCCATCGAGCAGATCTTGATCTATTTGGAACGCCATAGGCTGACCCGGCCTAAGCCATCAGTTCTGATCGACCAGTGGGACGCCGTCAGCGCGGAATGCATCGAGGTTTCCGGCGCTCAGTCTGGGACTATCTTGTACGATCGAGCAGAATTTGCGCAACGCCAAGCCCAACGGGTAGCGGCCCAGTCACACGGTGCCCGCAATCATACGCCCCTGGCCTTTAGTTTTTTACCAATTACGCACCGCCCACAAGCGTATACGAAAACCTACGACTTGGTCCTTCGATGGATTTCTTTCGATCAGTACAGTGATGGGCCAGCGGTTGAACAGGCTGTCGAAGACGTCGCAGCGGCGCTCGGTTCACCAGGTTTTGCGATTGTCGCCGGCCCCCCGGGCTTGCGAAAATTCGCCATGAGCACAGGACTTTTCATCGAGGCCGAAATCCTGTTGACGGAGACTCCTGGCGTCGATCTCCTTCGAGGTATTTTGCCCAGGGCACGGATCCGGCCCGATCTATTCATCTATCTTTTCAGCAAGACCCGGCCTTGACCAGCATGCCGAGGCCCCTATAGGCTCCTCCTATGAACGTCTGGGATTCCTGGAATCGAGACCACTACCTTGGCCTATTTCCCTGGGCCTGGATCCAGATGGAAACCGCCGAGGCTCCGAGTCCGTTCCCACTCGTCGCAGGCGTTGATCCGGAAGTCGTCGTGAGTCTTCACGAGACCCATGGCCTTCTTCTGAGCGCGGTTGAAACTGCCATTAGCGATGTCTTCGCGCATCGAGCCGCCCTGGATGATCCGTCGGTAGCGACTCGCCTGGAAGATGCGTATGCGGAACTCGTCAATTCCCGACCGCACCTGAGAGACCACATCCGATGCGGCCGCCGGCCGGATGGTACCTTCCAGTGGGAATTTCCCCGCGATCCAAAGCAATCGCCGGCGCTCTCGTACGCAGGGCTGCAGGCTTACAATGCGGTCACGCGCCAAGCCATTCCCTTTGCGTTTGATGGACCTATCGGACCGTCCGTGGGAAGGTTCGTGGGGCTGCTGGATGGGAGCCGAACGGTGAGCGAGATCAGGGCTGTGGCAGAAGCGTCAGGGAGAGCGGCGCCAGCTGTGGTACAGATCCTGGACATTCTGAAAAAGCAAAATTCCCTGGCGGTATCGTCTGGCTCCTCAATAAGGCGACATTGGCTGGCGGCTACGCAGGATCAAGATGTTGTGCACTTGGGACACGCCGCCCTGCTGTACCGGCAGGCTGAGCGCTTCTTTTTATTTGACCCGTGGTTGTTGCCATGGCTTGCGGAATCGGCGGTCCCCAGCCTCTGGGTGTCACTTCTTCCGCGGCCGGCGGCGATTTTTTTGACTCATGATCACGACGATCACGTCGACCCTCGCACATTGCTTGCTACGCCGAAAGATATTCCGATCGTGGTTCCCAGCCGCCGCAATGCCGGCTCCCTCTACTACAGCTATTCTTCGCTTCTCCGCGAGCTTGGCTTTACCCGGATCATTGAGCTCGCTCATGGCGAGGCCTACCCTATTGACGGTGGAGCCATCGTGTCGGTGCCGTTCTTCGGGGAAGATCCCGTGGATATCGAGATGCCCCGCAACTGCTATCTGATCAACGACAGGGGCCGAAACACGCTCATTCATGTGGACAGCGGCCCGACCAATTCCGGCAAGTCGGCTGTCAAGGAAGGGGTGATTGGGGACCTGGTTCAGCGATACGGACCTGTGTCCACCCTGTTCGCTTCGCAGCAGCAACTCAAGGAGGTCCGGGCTTATACTGCGTACGCCTGCTTGTCACCGCCCGGTCGCTGGCTGGAGGTCGGCGAAAACGGCTATCTGACGAATAGCTATTTGGCTGAGCTTGCGGGCGCAGCAAAAGCGCGCATGTTCGGCTCCTATGCGACAGGGGGCGCCGATTGGTACCCGGACCACCTCTCCTTTATGTTCAGCCGCCGCAACCCGGCGCGCACCGCGCTCTTGACTGCCAACTGGGACCCGCCGGAGGCCTTACAAGAGCTTCTGGCGCCTCTGGGATGTGGGTACCATTACAGCCAAGCCATGGATATCTTCCGGGCCGCACCGGACGGTGGGACCGGGGTCTTCGCGGCATCAGATAAACTGTCGCCGCTTCATCTGTTCCGGCTCGATCACGGTGACCCGCCTTTCATGCGGGGTGCGACACGACGACCTTGATGGGTGCAGCCTTTTTGATCTGAGCTGTATGGAGCGAGCGCAACCACAAAGCCTCATCACCTTTCAACGGGCCCTCGTACTGTTTGAAATGACAGAAGCAGAACTGCTGACGGCAAGTTCACTCACGCGTCTGGATCAGAAACGCCGCCAGCTCCTGCTGATCTGGCATCCCTCGCGCTATGCGACGCTCACGAATAATCCAAAGAAGTACATGAAGATGTACAAACAGGGGGAGGCTATGACGAAAGAGATTCAGGCTGCCTATGAGTTGCTGCTAGATAGCCTGGAAAACAGCGCACGCGGGGGGCAATCAGACGCTTCGTGAATATTGCCTTTACGACTCTCGTCATTCTTCTTCTGGCGATGCCCGGGTATATTGCCAGGGCCGCCTATCTGACCGAAGACTTCAGTCGCGAAGTCTTGCCCACGAGCCTCACGAACGACATCGCGTTGGCGATACTCTATTCGCTGCCGATACACTTCGTTGCAGTTTCGGCAGTCATATATTTGTATCAGCACGGAATTCTCAGCGCCACCGTTAATTTTGAAGTGGTATTTCGATTTCTCGGCGGAGAATACGGCAGGTATGGAGAGGAATTCAGCCGTCTCTCGTCCAATCTTTATCAGCATATGTATCGGATCGCGGCGTACTTCGTCTGCGTCATGTCAGCGGCGTTGGTGATAGGTATCATGCTGAGAAAGATTGTGTGGGAGTACAAACTGGATGTGAAAATACCTACTCTATTTCGCTATAGAAATAGATGGCTGTATCTGCTGACTGCCAGAGAGCAGCTTGAATTGGATGAGCCCCACATCACCGTCGTGGACGCGCTTATTGAGTTAGCCAATGAGACCCAGTTATACAGGGGCATGGTCGTGGGGTTTATCAGCAACGAAGCAGGGGACCTGGAAGATCTGTATCTGGGAGATGTTTTTCGAGGAAAGCTCGTCGAATCCGCCGGTGGTGAGAAAAAGTTTGAGTGGCAGGAGGTTCCCGGAGATTCTTTTGTTTTGAAATACCGTGAGATTAAAAACCTTAATATTTCTTTCCTTCCGGCGTCAGCGGCTGGATTGCATACGCTTTTTGCTGATCGACCGGTTTAGAAAGAATCAATTTCTTAAGCTCATCTTCCTTTCGATGCTTCTTTGCTTTTTGAATAAGCTCCATAGCTTCGCGGAAAATGTAAATACCCATACGCACCTCCTGGTACAGTCTTCGAACTACAATATAACACACAGAGTTCACACGGTACACCGCCTTCGCCGGATGCTCGTCGCGAAAGACAGCCGGTTTTCCATTTGCACCCGCCCACCCCGCGGCCGCCAAGACGACCGCTTTTCCCGTTAACACCGCCCACCAAACCGAGCTTGCTCGACCCGAAGGCCTGAGATTGTTCAAGGCCGCCGGGGTAGTTTCTCCTGTTTCTTTGTCCATTGCACCCGCCCACCAAACCGAGCTTGCTCGACCCGAAGGCCTGAGATTATTCAAGGCCGCCGGGGTAGTTTCTCCTGTTTCTTTGTCCATTACACCCAGCCCACCAAACCGAGCTTGCTCGACCCGAAGGCCTGATGATTATTTAAGGCTGCCGGGGAAAGTTTCTGTGTTTTATTTGTCCTGGAATCTCATTTCACCCCCCCGCCCAAGCCCGCCGAGACGAGGCTTTATCGCCCCACGACAGATTTCTTTTCCCCTAGCGCAGCTCCGAAGTCTGTTAAGACAGCTTCTGAGAGCTTACGCCTGCCGCCATAACCGATTTTGCCGAATGGGGGCCACTTATCTGAAAGGATACTGGTAGATCACGGGTGGTCCACCACAGACAACGGAAGTGGAGGGGATGGCTACTTACTAGCCCAAATACAGTAGCTTGAGCTCCCCCACCCCTGCCTTTCGTCTCGGCATCACCTTTGCGTTGTTTGACAGTATGAAACGCAATCAGATTCTTAAGAGCATCATTCTTCCTCTTCTTCTCGTGCTTCTGGGAACGCCGGTATTTGCCGGCCAACAAAGTGAGATCTACCGGCAGGGCAAAGCGGCGACGGTGCTCATTGTCGGAATTGATGAGGAGGGCGGTAGCGCGTCCTTGGGAAGCGGCTTCTTTATAAGCAGTGACGGGTTAGTCCTCACGAACGCCCATGTCATCGAAGACGGCAAGAAGCTCTATGTGTATGTTCAGGATCAGATCATCGTGAGCGATCCCGAGGTCGTAGTAATCGAGCTGATGCCGACTTGGCCCTGCTCCGCATGCCGTTCGCCGTAACACCCTTGCGACTTGCTGCTGCCCAGCCGGATGAAGGTTCGCCGGCCATTGGTGTGGGATACCCCCGTCTCACAGACATTCTGAATATGGGGCTCACACTGCACAGCACAGTCGTGCCGTTCACCGTGAACGGCCTTGTGCAGGGACAATCCCGATTGAAGACCGTCCCCACAACGTTTCTGCAAACGGTGGGAACCATGTACAGCGGAGGGAGCGGGGGGCCATTACTGGATCTTTCTTTCGGTGACGTCGTCGGGATCATGACCCAGACTGTGCCATACCTGGAACGTGTCAACAGCCGCCAAGGAAAGGGCGTCGGGACCGTTATGATGCGTGCAGCAATCGCCTATTCGATTCCTGCTTTCGTGATCCGTGAGTGGCTGGTGGAACATGACGTCACCCTTCCAGCAGAGAATGCTCCGTCACGGATCAGCCCTTCCAAGGATAAGGACTCGCAGAGCGCCGCCCGACGCAGCTTCGCAACAGGCCATTTGCTGCACACTTTAGCCCTTACCCTGACCAATCAGAATGACCTGCTAGACCTTGCCATCAAGCACTATCAGTTGGCATTACAACTTCGCCCGAATGCGCCCTGGGTTCTCTGCAACCTGGGACAGGCCTAGGCGTCACAAGAACAATGGCGCAAGGCGGTGGATATGTTCCGGCAATCGCTTGCCAGTGATACGAACTATGCCGCGGCTGCATATCACCTTAACATCGCGCTCAAAGCCGAAAGAGAGCACGATCAAGCAGTTAAGACGGTCGAGCGAGTAGAGACATCTCCGGCCCTTCCAGTCGCCGTCAATCTGGCATCCGAGAATGTAAAAAAGTAGTGCGCGTGCTTTGATCCTTCAGCGTATTCAGATGGCATAGAAGCCGTTCGTGAGGAAGATGTTACGGGGCGGAGTGGCTATGGACCCGTCCCATTGATTGGTCGCCTTCGGCTTCCGCATCGCCACGCGAGACGGGCCAGGTGACAAGTCCGGAGATACTGCTCGCGGAGCGCTCCTGGGCTTTGGCATAAATCTGCGGCAGCCGGTTCGTGCCATACTTCGAAATGTAGAGAAAGACGTGCTCACGGGCATTCACGCGCACCGCCCACGGCGCAAAGTCACGGGCGTAGAATTCCTCGCAGAGCTGCATCGCGTCCATGCACGTCACACCGCCTGGACTGTCGAGGGTGTAGTAATAGTCGAGCGGAAGATCGTACTCCTCCTGTTTGTGAATCGTGATCCCGAACTTCTCCGGATTCCGCACCATCGGCGTGTGCCGATACGCGACGAAATAAAAGAGCTCGACCGAGTGGATGTTCTCCTTATTGTCGAGGAGAAATTGCCGAGTCTCTTCCGCCTCCTCGCGATTTTCACCGGGAAAACCGTAGAACGCCATGACATGATTCCAGATTCCGGCCGCCGAAGCGAGCTTCAGATTATTTTCAATCACGGACTTCTTAACATGCTTGTCCATAAGATTGAGGACACGTTCGTTTGCCGACTCCATCCCATAGTACAACGTGCAGCATCCGGACTTTGCCGCCAATCGCCAGAGCTCTGGATCGGAGAGGCTTTCCTCGAACCGGATCAGCGTGGTCCATTTGATCCCCACGTTTTGGTCCACAAGGAGTTGAATGACTTTCTTAAAGAGCGCGGGAGGATAGGATTCGTCGGCGAACAAAAAGTGTTCAGCCTGATATTTGTCCTTCAACGCCTTGACCTGCTCAACCACCTGGTGGGCCGACATGCCTCGATACTGATCAAAATATCCCTGTCCATGATCACAAAACGTACATCGGCCCCAGTAGCAGCCCCGCGTGGCCAGGTAAGGCAGGATTCTGGTGGGTACGAAATAACTGTCCAGCGGGAAACCATCGAAATCGGGTAGCGGTAGCGCCGTGGTCTTTTCGGTATAAATGTCTTTATTGACCTGGATGCCATCGGGTGTGCGGTATATCAGGTTCGGCACGCTTGTGATGGGACGCCCGCCGGCGAGTGCCTCCAACAGCCATAACAGGGCGTGTTCCCCTTCGTACATGATCGCCGTATCAAACACCTCGGTAAAGAGACGTTCGTGCGTCGGGAATTCTTCCTGCAGACGGGTAATGATATTGCCGCCGACCGTGATATGAATCTGCGGGAAAGACTCTTTGATCATCTTGCAAAACGTGAGTCCCGCAAGGAGCTGCATCTGGGTGCCGACCGACACCCCGACGACCTCCGGTCGTTCGCGCTCGACCAATGGCAGCACCAACTGCCGGCACACATCGCGATAGATATTGACCTGCTCATCATCCAAGCAGGCAAAGACTTCTTGCGAGACGCCGGGACGGTATCCCAGGTTGCTTTCCATCGGGTAAAACACGATGGATGCGGGATAGTACGCCGCCGAGATGTACTGCATGACTTCGCGGAAGGTGCCCAGCGCGCTCTCCAGTTTGTCGGCATTATAGTAATCTTCGCCGCGGACGACGCGCTTGGCCTGCATCGCGCGGTGAGCGAGGTCCATGACGTCAATTCCCGATCTAGCCTTGAGCACAGCTCTCTGATCGGCTTCGCGGTCCGTGAGCCCGACCGACGTCTCCTTGGCCTCGAGTTGGCGCAACTGCATGGACATCCGAGCCATGATCCAGATCAAAAAGGTGTCGCTGAAGAACAGATCGTACATCTCGATGTTGACATCCTTCTGAATCACCTCGTGTCCGTTTTCACGGAGCACCGCCGTCAGGCTCGGCAATGCCAGATACGGCGCGGTCGGCACCCACTCAGGAGGAAACAGCAGCATCGTCTTGAGCTTGCGGACATCGGGTTTCGCGGCCGGCTTTTCAGGCTGGATCAAATCAACAGACATTGGCTTCGATGCTGTTCTGGCTGCCCGGCTCCATGAATCCCGAGCGTAAGTCGAACTGGAGAGCGGGGAGTCGGTTCGTGCCGAATTTAGCGACGTAGAGAAAGACATATTCGCGGATGAAGATCTTCAGGTCCCATCCGGGGTTATGGTTGCGTTCGAACTCTTCAAAGACTTCTTCTGCTTCCTCGACGCCCATACCTTCCTTGACCGTGTAGTAGTAGTCCAGCGCCAGGTCCCATTCCGGGTTCTTGTATGCCGTGACGCCCCATTTCTCGGGATGCTTCGCGACCGGCGTATGTTTGCTTAGATCAAAGGTGCCGAAACCTACCGAGTGGACCAGTTCTTTGTTCTCCTCCAGAAATTTGACCGACGACCAAGCTTCGTCACGAGTTTCACCCGGGAAACCGAAAAACCCCATCGCATGGTTCCAAATTCCAACCTCTGCGGAGAACTGCAAACTTTGGCGAATCACGTCCTTGGTCGTGGCTTTGTCCATGAGCTTGAGCACCCGCTCGTCCCCGGACTCGTAGCCGAAGTGCAGATAGCGGCAACCGGACGCCCATGCATCCTTCCACACGGATTCTTCCAGGAGGCTCTTTTCAAACCGCATGTGAGTCTGCCACACAATGTCCAGATTTTTATCGATCAATTGTCGACAGAGTTTTCGAAACAGGGCCGGCGGGTAGGACTCATCGGTAAAGTGAAAATGCCGCACCTGATGCTTGGTCTTCAACGCGCGGATCTCTTCGATGATCTGCTCGATTTTCTTCGTGCGGTACCCCGCCGTATAGCCTTCGCCATGATCGCAGAACTCGCATCGTCCCCAGTAACAGCCGCGGGTCGCTAAATACGAGAGCATGGGTTCTGGCACGAAATACTTGTCCAGCGGCAGGCCATCGAAGTCCGGCGGCGGAAGCTCAGACATATTCTCCGCGTATGTCAACGACGACGTATGGATGCCGGCGGCGTCGCGGTAGATCACATTTGGGATCCTGGTGAAATCCCCGCCCGCACCGACGGCTTCGATGAGCTTTAGAATTGCCGTTTCGCCCTCATACACCACAGCGCTGTCAAACAACGTAAACAGGTTCGGGGTGTCCGGTAAGACATCGCGCAGCCGTGTCACCGTATTGCCACCGATCGTCACGTGGATGTTCGGAAACTGCTGCTTAATCAAGGCACAGAATGTCATCGTCGAGAACAATTGTTGCTGCAAGACGATGGAGAGGCCGACGACATCCGGACGCTCTGCCTCAATGACCGGCTTCACCAGATAATCAAACACGTCGCGATAGATGTTGACCTGCGTGTCCTCGACGGCCTCCATCACCTCCGACGACATGAATACCTTGTAGGAGAGATCTGTCTCCATCGGGGGCATGCAGATTCTTGCCGGAGCGTACACGAGGGAGATGGCATCAGTGACCTCGCGAAAGGCGCCTATCGCCCATTCAAGCTTCTCGACATCATAAAACTCAGGGCTCCGGACGACCTGCTTTGCTTTTTCAGCCGTCGACGTCAACTGGACAATCCGTTCCCGGGTTAGGTTGCAGAGCGCCATTTGGAGATCCTGCTCGGCATCGGTGAGTTCTCGCGCCCTGGAAATCTTGCGCAGCCGCTCAAGCTGCTGAGGCACTTTTTTGAGCACGCGGCGAAGGAAATCACCGCTGAAGAACCAGTCATACATGTCCAAGTTGACGTCTTTTTGCACAACGTTGTGTCCGGCAGCCCGAAGCACCGCGGTGAGAGAGGGCAGGCTCAGGTAAGGTTCCGAGGGGTACCAGTCCGGAGGGAAGATCAGGAGCACCTTCATCTTCCGGCCGATCCCGCTTTGCGATGGCCGCTGCGGTTGGAGCAGGTCCGCCCGCTCGCCCTTGGTGTACTCAATTCTCATTCAACCGGTCCCTGTATGACCTGGCGTGTAGGCCTAAAACGGCCAAACAGTAATTCTAGGCGTCCTCAGCGAATCCGGTCAAGCCCTACGCGCATGCGTGCCTTGACAGGGTCTGCGCCAATCCCCCAGTATCTGCCGTTAACACGCGGCGTCAATCCTACTAAACACAACTGGTAGAGGCCCGGCAAACGAGTCCCCAATAAGTATGGACGAGCCAATCTCTCCGACATCCGGCATGGCCCCCCAAGAAGCCAGGGCCTATCTCAATTACCTGATGACATTGTGCCTGCGCAAAGAGGAGTCATTTGGACCGTTGGCATTCGCCTTTGGAAGAGACCAGGACCTGGACCAGCTGGGACTTCTGCCGGAGGAGCAATTCAATCTGTGGATGGCACTCTCCGAAGCCTTCGCGGACGAGCCAAAACGGTTCAAATTCAAGCTTGAGGCCCTGCAAAAGGCGGTAGGCGTCCTGCACCGGACGCAATATGTGGATCAAAACCTGCTCAGAGAGCTGCGACAGGAGATACTAAAGACCGAAGCAGAGCTTGGGATCTATAACGAGGCGTATCGAGGCCAGCGCGCGACGGCCGCTGAGACACAGCAGATCATCATCGAAACCGATCTGCCGGACTATTTTCTCACCGTAGCCCAGAAGCGCGCCACGGCCTATTACCAACGCAAGTTCAAACTCTCACCGGAGGCGCACACCGCCCAGCAGTTTAAGAACCCCGGCACCGAACGAAAGTTCCTGCCGGACAATGCCTTGGTCCAAAAGGAATTTCCGGGCGCGTGCGCTCCGTTCATGAATGCCCGGACCAACACCTTTCACCTCATGCTGCCGTTTGACCTGAAAATCAGCCGGCGGCCGGATGAGCCCCTGTCAGCGGGTGTTCGCATCTGGTATGCCAAGATGGGCTACTCCTATCCGTTGCGGTATGAACTGGGGAAGCTCTGTAGCTACTGGAGCAGCGAGGTCCTGAACATTGCACTCGATGATCCCAACCTGCTGTTCGTTTCTGCATCTGAGGTAAAGGAGGCTGAGCTCGGCCCCGTCGAACGGCCATTGCCATCAGATATTCCACCCGAGATTGGCCTTGCCCAGGCGTTTCTTGAAGGGTCGAATACGCTGGGGCCCTATGTCCAGATTGTCTGTAACATTAAGGTTTGGTTCGACGCCGCCAACATCGGGCTCCTCCTGCAGGGCGCCCCGGACCTGCACGAATATGGGCTGACGGGCGCCTCGGGTTTGGTGATCCGTACCTATGGAACCGAGAAGGTGGCGGCCTATGCCGGCAGCATGAAACAACCCTGGCAGGAAGGACTCAGCTTCAACTACATCAATATGCACCTCGGCCTTTTACCGGGAACAGAGACAGCGGTGGTCCCCTACAACACACCGATTTTCTCGGTAT